>NZ_JBXWKZ010000008.1:0-66517 GCF_058191515.1 Staphylococcus sp. CoH_129_LAB_1
CACCTCCGCATGATTCATTTTAATATGAATTCAACGAAAGTGTTTTTATATCATTCCCACTAATTGGGGTCAGTCCAACTATTGTCGTGGAATGTTTTTTTATTAACTATTTATCTTGATTACACTAATAAACAGGTTATGTTAAGATAGATAAGTCTTGTCACATAGTTGTAATCTTTAATTCACTTGCACATGGTTTATTAAAAGATTATTCTAATTACATAAGTATATAATGAGGTGTTCATGTGAAAAAAACAAGTAAAATCATTGCATTCATACTCATTGTAGCTCTACTATTTGTAGGTATGGGCTTTACATATAAGAATGTAGTAAAGAATGTAAATCTAGGCTTGGATTTACAAGGTGGTTTCGAAGTACTGTATCAAGTTAAACCACTTGGTGGTGATGGTAAAATCGATGATAAGGCTTTACAATCTACTGCTCAAACTTTAGAAAATCGTGTTAACGTATTAGGCGTATCTGAGCCTCATATTCAAGTTGAAGACCCTGATAGAATTAGGGTGCAGCTCGCAGGAGTCAAAAATCCTGATGAAGCTCGGAAAATTTTGTCTTCACAAGCGAATTTGACTATACGTGATGCTGATGACCACGTTAAATTAACAGGTAAAGATATTGTACAAGGTTCTGCAAAACAAGAATTTAAACAAGGTACAAACGAACCTGCAGTAACTTTTAAATTAAAAGATCGTGCAAAATTTAAAAAAGTCACTTCAGAAATTTCTAAAAAACAAGAAAATATGATGGTAGTGTGGTTAGATTATAAAAAAGGTGATAGCTATCATAAAGAGTTGAAAAAACCTGAAGATAAACGAAAATACGTTTCAGCCGCTTCAGTTAATCAACCCATTAATTCAGACAGTGTAGAAATTTCAGGTGGCTTCGAAGGTCAACAAGGTGTAGAACGTGCTAAGCAAATTGCAGAATTATTAAATGCAGGTTCATTACCAGTTGATTTAAAAGAAGTTTATTCTAACTCAGTAGGTGCACAATTTGGTCAAGATGCATTAGATAAAACAATCTTTGCATCAATGGTTGGTGTCGCAATTATCTATTTATTTATGGTAGGTTTTTACAGATTACCAGGTATTGTGGCAGTGATTGCTTTAACAGTATATATTTATTTAACATTAGTAGCATTTAACTTTATTTCAGGTGTACTTACATTACCAGGTCTAGCAGCATTAGTGTTAGGTGTTGGCATGGCTGTAGATGCAAACATCATAATGTACGAACGGATTAAAGATGAACTTAGAATAGGACGAACACTTAAACAAGCTTATTCTAAAGCAAATAAAAGTTCTTTCTTAACAATTTTTGATTCAAACTTAACAACTGTTATTGCAGCAGCAGTGTTGTTTTTCTTTGGTCAAAGTTCAGTTAAAGGATTTGCAACGATGTTATTATTAGGCATTTTAATGATATTCATCACAGCTGTATTCTTATCAAGAGGTCTATTATCACTTTTAGTTTCTTCTAATTACTTTAAGAAGAAATATTGGATGTTTGGTGTAAATAAAAATGATCGCCATGATATCAATGAAGGTGTAGATGTTCATGACTTAAAAACAGCTTTTGAAAAATGGAATATTGTTAAATTAGCAAAACCGTTAATTGGAATAAGTATTCTAATTTTAGTAGTTGGAATAATTATACTAAGTATATTTAAACTTAACTTAGGTATTGATTTCTCATCTGGTACTAGGGTTGATCTTAATTCTGATACGCAGTTATCTCAAACTAAAGTTGAACGTACAATAAAAGATATTGGTTTGACACCTGATCAAATTCAAATTAATGGTAATGAAAATAAACAGGCAACAGTTCAATTTAAGAAAGATTTATCTAAAGATGAGACATTGAAACTTAATAAAGCTGTAAATGATCAATATGGTCATAAACCGACAGTTAATACAGTTTCTCCAATGATTGGTCAAGAATTAGCTAAAAATGCTATGAAAGCACTTATTTATGCAGCTATTGGTATTATTATCTATGTTTCATTAAGATTTGAATGGAGAATGGGTCTTTCGGCTGTCTTAGCATTACTACATGATGTATTTATTATTGTTGCTTTATTCAGTTTATTTAGACTTGAAGTAGATATTACGTTTATCGCTGCAATATTAACAATTGTGGGTTACTCAATAAATGATACGATTGTTACTTTTGACCGTGTAAGAGAAAACCTTCATAAAATTAAGGTAATAACAGAACCACATCAAATTGATGATATTGTTAATCGATCTATTAGACAAACAATGACTCGTTCTATCAATACAGTTCTTACAGTTGTGGTAGTGGTGATTGCCATACTTATCTTTGGCGCATCAAGTCTATTTAACTTCTCATTAGCATTACTTATCGGATTATTATCTGGTGTATTCTCTTCTATCTTTATTGCAGTTCCACTATGGGGCATCATGAAGAAACGTCAGTTGAAAAAATCTGAGAATGGTAAGCTTGTAGTTTATAAAGAGAAAAAATCAAATGATGAAAAAATCTTAGTATAATTAAATACATCGTATAAACTTAGTGGAAGAAACATAAGGATTCTAATTGAATTCAGTGTTTCTTCCTCTTTTTATTTCTTCTTTTTTTAGGTATAATTGCTTGTGGAAAAAGGAAGGATAACTTTATGATTCAATCTAAATATAAATGGCTTTATGAAGCACCTAAACAAGAGATATCGTCTGAAATTATTAAGGAATTCAATTTATCTCCTATTGTAAAAAAAGTTTTAGAAAGTAAATCAATTACACAATTTGATGAGATAAATGCACTAATCAATGAAAAAAATATAAAGCATGATCCATGGCAAATGAGTGATATGCAAAAAGCTGTAGATCGCATTAACTTAGCGATTGATAAAAATGAAAGAATATTAGTATATGGAGATTATGATGCCGATGGAGTAACGTCCACAACAATTCTAGTTCAAACATTACAAAAACTGGGCGCTGAGGTCGGTTGGTATATTCCTAATCGATTTAGTGAAGGATATGGTCCAAATAAATATGCCTTTCAAAATGCCTATGATGAAGGTGTATCTCTTATCATTACAGTGGATAACGGAATACAAGGTCACGAAGAAATAGAAATGGTACAAGCATTAGGAGTTGATGTAATAGTTTCAGATCACCATGAAATAGGACGTACATTACCAAAAGCATATGCGATTATTCATCCTATGCATCCAGAATTTGAGTATCCATTTAAATATTTATGTGGAGCTGGAGTCGCATACAAATTGTCGCAATGTTTAATAGATCATCCACCAGAGTATTTCAAAGGTCTTGCAACAATTGGTACGATTGCAGATTTAGTGTCACTGACTGATGAAAACCGGACAATTGTTAAAGAAGGACTTAAATATTTAAATCAGTCCTGTCCATTTCCAATACAATCATTATTAAATCAAGCAGGGTTTAATGATGAAGTAGATGAAGAAACAATTGGATTTATTATTGGACCTCGTTTAAATGCGGTAGGTAGATTAGAAGATGCGTCATTAGCTGTGGAATTACTAATGGCAGAAGATTCTGAAGAGGCAAGTTTTTTAGCTGAACAAGTAGAGGCATTTAATATTGAACGTAAAGATATTGTAGCTCAAATTACAGAAGAAGCACTATTGATGGCTAATGAAAAAGTTGAAAATGGCGACAAGTTTTTATTGTTAGCAAAAGAAGGTTGGCATGAAGGTGTATTAGGCATTGTAGCTTCAAAAATTGTAGAAACCTACGCTTTACCAACTCTAATTTTAAATATAGATTTAGAACAAAATCATGCAAAAGGTTCAGCTAGAAGCATTGAACAAGTTTCTATGTTCGAAATTTTAAGTGCACATCAAGATTTGATATCTAAATTTGGTGGTCATCATATGGCAGCTGGAATGACGATGGAGATTGATAATATTGATGCATTATCAAAGGGACTAAAGGAATGGATGAATCAATTTTCTAAATATACGTCTTTAGAACCAACGAAACGTGTTACGACAAAACTTTTAGAAGATGAAGTTACTGTATCAAATATTCATGATATTAAAATGCTAAAACCTTTTGGTACTGATTTTGAGAAGCCTTTATTTGAATTAGATGATATAGAAGTTAATGATGTTAAAGCAATTGGAAAAGATAAAAATCATTTGAAATTAGTAACTGGCCAAGTTAAGCTACAACATTTATTTTGGAAAAATGGTCATTTAATTACACAAATAGAATTAGGTCAACCTATTAATGTCATAGGACATTTACAAATAAATGATTGGAATGGTGCTCAAACACCTCAAATGATTATCCAAGATTTGGCTACTAAGGATGAACAAATATTAGATTATAGAAGTAAACGTAAACAACTCAATATTGATACTTCTTCTAAAGATGTTGCATTTGTCATTCATTCTAAAAAAGAAAAGCTAGGTGATAATTATTTTCACTATGGAGAAACAATTGATTCATCTTATAATACGATTGTATTTCGTGATTTACCAACTGATTTAGATAGTGTTAGACAATCGCTAAAACATTTAGAATACTCACAATTATACTTAGTATTACTACATCAACACTCAATTTATTTTGAAGGGTTACCAAGTGATAATCTATTTAAACAAAGTTATAAAGCACTATTTACTAAGAAAGAAATGAACTTAGAAAAAGAAGGCTTACAATTATGTCAACATCTAAATATTAAGCCAAACACTTTAAAGTTTATTTTAAAAGTATTTCTTGACCTAAGTTTTATTTACGAAGAAAATGGTATAATTAAAATAAATGAGAATCCAAGTAAGCAATCTATTGAGTCGAGTCAAGTTTATCAATTGAGACAGTCAAGAATTGAAGTTGAAAAACTAATGCTTTATGATGACTTTTCACATCTTAAGAATTGGATTAAAGCTCAAAAAGCTTAACACATAGGAGGAAATTTTTAAATGGATTTAAAGCAATATGTATCAGAAGTACAAGACTGGCCTAAACCAGGTGTTAGTTTCAAAGATATTACGACTATAATGGACAATGGTAAAGCATACGGTTATGCAACTGATCAAATTGTAAAGTATGCAAAAGATCGTAACGTCGATATTGTGGTAGGCCCTGAGGCAAGAGGATTTATTATTGGCTGTCCAGTTGCGTACTCAATGGGAATTGGATTTGCACCTGTAAGAAAAGAAGGAAAATTACCACGTGAAGTTATTCGCTATGAATATGACTTAGAATATGGGACAAATGTTTTAACAATGCATAAAGATGCAATTAAACCAGGACAACGTGTTTTAATCACCGATGATTTATTAGCTACAGGTGGAACAATTGAAGCGGCGATTAAATTAGTAGAAGAATTAGGTGGTATTGTTGTTGGAATAGCTTTTATTATTGAATTAAAATATTTAAATGGTATGGAAAAAATTAAAGACTATGATGTCATGAGTTTAATGTCTTACGATGAATAGTCATTAATTTAGTAACTAGATCAATATATACGTTAAAGCGAGTGTAGGAATTCAAATTGAATACTATCTCGCTTTTTTATTTATTGTTACATCATCATTAATCTAATCACATTTATTTATTTAAAAACTTGTAGTATTATATAACTATTATTTACAACAAAGTTAATCTTTTAGAGATTTTAATACTTTTGTTAAAATTACATTAATACTCACGCATCTTTAATTAATAGGAGTGGTACTCGGATTAATTAAGTAACGAAAAGAAATTTCTTGATTTTCAATGATTCGATTATCGGTAGAGTATTTGAAATATTAAAAAGTCGGGGTGTCATATATTGAATAACGAGTATCCATATAGTGCTGATGAAGTACTAAATAAAGCTAAATCCTATTTATCAGTAGATGATTATCAATATGTTTTAAAAAGTTATCATATTGCTTATGAAGCACATCAAGGACAATTTCGAAAAAATGGGCTACCTTATATCATGCATCCAATTCAAGTAGCAGGTATATTAACAGAAATGCGCTTAGATGGACCAACAATTGTAGCTGGCTTTTTACACGATGTGATAGAGGATACACCATATACATTTGAAGATGTAAAGAATATGTTTAATGAAGAAATTGCACGAATTGTAGATGGTGTAACTAAGTTGAAAAAAGTTAAATACCGTTCTAAAGAGGAACAACAAGCTGAAAATCATAGAAAGTTATTTATTGCAATAGCTAAGGATGTTCGTGTCATATTAGTTAAATTAGCTGACCGCTTACATAATATGAGAACGTTAAAAGCAATGGCTAGAGAAAAACAAATTCGTATTTCCAAAGAAACATTAGAAATCTATGCACCTTTAGCGCATCGTCTAGGTATTAATACCATTAAATGGGAATTGGAAGATATTGCGTTACGTTATATTGATAGTGTTCAGTATTTTAGAATTGTTAATTTAATGAAGAAAAAACGTAGTGAACGTGAAGCATATATTCAAAATGCTATGGATAAAATTCAAACTGAAATGAATAAAATGAATATCCAAGGTGAAATAAGCGGTCGTCCTAAACATATTTACAGTATTTATCGTAAGATGGTAAAACAGAAAAAACAATTTGATCAAATATTTGATTTATTAGCTATACGAGTAATTGTAAATTCAATTAATGATTGTTATGCCATTTTAGGACTTGTGCATACATTATGGAAACCGATGCCTGGTCGTTTTAAAGACTATATCGCTATGCCAAAGCAAAATATGTATCAATCTTTACATACTACTGTTGTTGGACCTAATGGTGATCCTCTAGAAATTCAAATTCGTACATTTGAAATGCATGAAATTGCTGAGCATGGGGTGGCAGCGCATTGGGCATATAAAGAAGGAAAAACAGTTAATTCTAAAACGCAAGATTTCCAAAATAAACTTAACTGGTTAAAAGAGCTTGCAGAAACTGATCACACTTCTTCAGATGCACAAGAATTTATGGAATCCCTTAAATATGATTTACAGAGTGATAAAGTATATGCGTTTACACCAGCAAGTGACGTTATTGAATTACCTTATGGTGCAGTACCTATTGATTTTGCATATGCCATTCATAGTGAAGTAGGTAATAAGATGATTGGTGCAAAAGTGAATGGCAAAATTGTGCCAATAGATTATATACTTAAGACAGGCGATATTATTGAAATTCGCACAAGTAAACATTCATATGGTCCAAGTAGAGATTGGTTGAAAATTGTTAAATCATCTGGAGCAAAAAGTAAAATAAAAAGTTTCTTTAAAAAGCAAGATCGCTCTTCAAATATAGAAAAAGGAAAATTCATGGTAGAAGCGGAAATTAAAGAACAAGGTTATCGTGTTGATGAAATTCTAACTGAAAAAAATATCGAAGTAGTTAATGAAAAATATCATTTTGCAAATGATGACGATTTATATGCTGCAGTAGGTTTTGGTGGTGTTACTGCACTACAAGTAGTGAATAAGTTAACAGAAAGACAACGTATACAAGATAAACAAAAAGCATTAAATGAAGCACAAGAAGTCATTAAAACGTCACCAATTAAAGAAGATATCATTACTGATAGTGGTGTTTATGTCGAAGGTTTAGAAAATGTTTTAATAAAACTTTCTAAGTGTTGTAACCCAATTCCAGGGGATGATATTGTTGGGTATATCACTAAAGGACATGGTATTAAAGTTCATAGATCAGATTGCCCAAATATTAAAAATGAAACAGAACGATTAATTAATGTCGAATGGGTTAAATCAAAAGATTCAACACAACGTTATCAAGTTGATTTAGAAGTCAATGCATATGATCGTAATGGGTTACTCAATGAGGTGATTCAAGCCGTGAATTCAACAGTAGGAAGTATTATTAAAATGAATGCGCGATCTGATATCGATAAAAATGCAATTATTACAATTAGTGTTATGGTTAAAAATGTAAATGATGTATTTCGTGTAGTTGAAAAACTTAAACAATTAAGTGATATTTATACGGTTTCTAGAGTATGGAATTAAGAGGGGGCTAAGATATGAAAATAGTTGTACAAAGAGTAAAACGAGCATCTGTTACTAATAAATCAATTCATAACCAAATTGACAAAGGATATTGTTTATTAGTAGGTATAGGTAAAAATTCGACAGAAGCTGATATCGAAGTATTAGCAAAGAAAATAGTTAACGCACGTTTGTTTGAAGATGATAATGGAAAATTAAATTTAAATATTCAACAGATTGATGGTGCGATTTTATCTATTTCTCAATTCACACTTTATGCAGAAGTTAAAAAAGGGAATAGACCTGGATTCTCACAATCTATGAGGCCTGAAGATGCCAAAACGTTATACGATAAGTTTAACTCTGAGCTTCAAAAGTACGATATTGATGTTCAAACCGGTGAATTTGGTACAGATATGGAAGTAGAAATTATTAATGATGGTCCTGTAACGATTATATATGAAAGTCAGGATGGCAAAGTAATATGAATAAATTAGATGCATGGTTAACTAAGCATGGTCTAAAAAATATGCTGACGATAGTGGTAGTATTGTTATTTATTCTTTTTGTAATATTACTATTTATGTTTCTGAATCATAATGATCAAGATAGTAATAGAATAACAATGACGGAAGATGCTGAAATAAGAACAGGGCCTAATGCAGGCTACCCAGTGATATATAAAGTTGAAAAAGGAGATAGTTTTAAAAAGATAAAGACTTCAGGAAAATGGATTGAAATACAAAATGCTAAGGGAGATAAAAAAGGATGGGTGGCTGGTTGGCATACAAGTTTGAATATTAAAGCTGATGTTAATAAAAAAGAAAATCCTTTGAAAAATAAAACCGTGGTGCTTGATCCTGGTCATGGAGGTAGTGATCAGGGCGCCTCAAGTTCTACGTCTCGTAAGTCTCTCGAAAAAGATTATACTTTAAAAACAGCACTTGAATTAAAACGTACATTAGAAAAAGCAGGTGCTCATGTTAAATTGACTAGAACTGATGATAGTTATATAAGCTTAGAAGATAGAAAGGCAACTGGTGATGTATTTATAAGTATTCATAATGATTCTTTAGATAGTCAAAATGCCAATGGTGCTACAGTATATTGGTATAAAGATAGTCAAGAAATATTAGCTGAAACATTAAATGCAAATATTCAAAAAAAGGCATTACTTTCTAATCGTGGTGTTCGTCAACAAAATTATCAAGTTTTAAGACAAACAAATAAACCAGCTGTTTTGCTTGAATTGGGTTACATTAGTAATCCTACTGATGAAAAAATGATTAGAGATCAATTACATAGACAGATTGTAGAAGAAGCGGTTGTAGATGGATTAAAACAATATTTTGCTTCATAATACTTGCAAACTTTTCGTAAAGTCGGTATCATGATTAGTGAACTTTATAAATAATACCGTTTGTATTCTTGAAAAGACTAATGAAATAGTGAGCAATAGTAATTATTGTTAAGAGAATTAATCCTAGGCTGAAAGATTATACTTATACATTAGTATCTTTGAACACAAGAAAAGGTGCTTTGATAAAATAAAGCCGGTTTGCGTACGTTACACGTGATGAGTGGAGAATATTATTTATTCTCAATTAGGGTGGCAACACGGTATATCGTCCCTTATATAGTATGAGGCTATATAAGGGACTTTTTTTATTAAAGTAATTAAATACTTAACAACAATTTAGAAGGAGTGATTGTATGATTAAGATTCCTAGAGGAACACAAGATATTTTACCTCAAGAGTCGGCGAAATGGCGATATATTGAAAACAAATTAGATGAATTAATGAAATTATACAATTATAAAGAGATACGTACGCC
Organism: Staphylococcus sp. CoH_129_LAB_1; assembly: GCF_058191515.1. Taxonomy (NCBI): domain Bacteria; kingdom Bacillati; phylum Bacillota; class Bacilli; order Caryophanales; family Staphylococcaceae; genus Staphylococcus; species Staphylococcus sp. CoH_129_LAB_1. The sequence continues at coordinate 9,810 of NZ_JBXWKZ010000008.1, forward strand.
AATATTTGAAAGTACTGATTTATTTGCAAGAGGCGTAGGAGATTCTACTGATGTAGTTCAAAAAGAGATGTATACGTTTAAAGATAAAGGTGATAGAAGTATTACATTAAGACCTGAAGGAACTGCAGCAGTAGTACGTTCATATATTGAAAATAAAATGCAAGGCGCCCCTAATCAACCTATTAAACTTTACTATAATGGACCAATGTTTAGATACGAACGAAAACAAAAAGGACGTTATCGACAATTTAATCAATTTGGTGTAGAAGCAATAGGAGCAGAAAATCCAAGTATTGATGCAGAAGTATTAGCAATGGTAATGCATATATATGAATCATTTGGTTTAAAACATCTAAAGCTAGTGATTAATAGTATAGGAGATCAAGCATCTCGTAAAGAATATAATGAAGCATTAATTAAGCATTTTGAACCTGTCATTGATACATTCTGTGATGATTGTCAATCACGTTTGCATACAAATCCAATGAGAATCTTAGATTGTAAGATTGATAGAGACAAAGAAGCAGTTAAAAATGCTCCAAGAATTACAGATTACTTAAATGATGACTCAAAGGCATATTATGAAGCGGTTAAACATCATTTAGATCAACTAGATATTAATTATGTTGAAGATCCTAATTTAGTGCGTGGACTTGATTATTATACTCATACTGCATTTGAACTCATGATGGATAATCCAAATTATGAAGGTGCTATTACTACACTATGTGGTGGTGGTCGTTATAATGGACTTCTTGAGTTATTAGATGGCCCTAAGCAAACAGGAATAGGTTTTGCCCTTAGTATTGAACGATTACTTCTTGCACTTGAAGAAGAAGACATAGAATTAAACGTAGATGAAGATTTTGATTTATTTGTCGTAACGATGGGTAAAAAAGCAGAACAATATAGCGTGAAACTTTTAAATGATTTAAGAAAACATGGCGTGAAAGCTGATAAAGATTACTTAAATCGAAAAATTAAGGGACAAATGAAGCAAGCTGATCGTTTAAATGCTAAATATACGATTGTAATAGGTGACCAAGAGCTAGACAATAATAAAATTGATGTTAAAGAAATGTCTACAGGTGAAACAAAAACAATTCAATTAGATGAAGTAGTTAGTTTCTTTAATAAAGAAAAGGAGAATAAATAATGGGTAAAAGAACAACATACTGTGGTTTAGTAACTGAAGAATTATTAGGTCAGAAAGTAACACTAAAAGGTTGGGTTCATAACCGACGTGATTTAGGAGGCCTTATTTTTGTTGATTTACGTGATAGAGAAGGGATTGTACAAATTGTATTTAATCCAGATTTTTCAAAAGAAGCTCTATCTATTGCTGAAACTGTAAGATCAGAATATGTGGTCGAAGTTGAAGGTACAGTAACAAAAAGAGATCCAGAAACAGTTAATCCAAAAATTAAAACTGGACAAGTAGAAGTTCAAGTATCTAATATTAATATCATTAATAAATCAGTTACACCGCCATTTTCAATTAATGAAGAAAATCAAAGTGTTGATGAAAATATTCGTCTTAAATATCGCTATTTAGATTTAAGACGACCAGAATTAGCTCAAACATTTAAAATGAGACATCAAACGACTCGCTCAATTCGTCAATATCTTGATAATAACGGCTTCTTTGATATTGAAACACCCGTATTAACAAAATCTACACCAGAAGGTGCGAGAGATTATTTAGTGCCATCTCGTGTACATGAAGGCGAATTTTACGCTTTACCACAATCACCACAGTTATTTAAACAATTATTGATGATTAGTGGTTTTGATAAATACTATCAAATTGTAAAATGTTTCCGTGATGAGGATTTACGTGCTGATCGTCAACCAGAATTTACACAAGTAGATATCGAAATGAGTTTTGTTGATCAAGAAGATATTATTCAAATGGGCGAGGAAATGCTTTCTAAAGTTGTAAAAGATGTAAAAGGTATTGATATCCAGACACCATTCCCTCGTATGACATATGATGAAGCAATGAAACGATATGGTTCTGATAAACCAGATACACGTTTTGGTATGGAATTGCAAGATGTGTCTCAATTAGGAAAAGAAATGGATTTCAAAGTGTTTAAAGATACTGTAGAACACAACGGAGAAGTTAAAGCAATCGTTGCTGAAGGTGCTGCAGATAACTATACTCGTAAAGATATGGATGGATTAACAGAATTTGTGAATATATATGGTGCTAAGGGGCTAGCTTGGGTGAAAGTTGTAGATGAAGGCTTAAGTGGTCCGATTGCAAGATTCTTTAAAGAAGAGAATGTTAACACATTAAAAGAATTAACTGGGGCTAAATCTGGAGATTTAGTAATGTTTGTCGCAGATAAACCAAATGTTGTAGCACAAAGTTTAGGTGCACTTCGAATTAAAATTGCAAAAGAGTTAAAATTAATTGATGAATCAAAATTAAACTTCTTATGGGTAACAGATTGGCCTTTATTAGAATATGATGAAGATGCTAAACGTTATGTTGCTGCGCACCATCCGTTTACATCACCTAAAAAAGAAGATATTGCTAAATTAGACTCTGAACCCGAAAAAGTTCAAGCAAACGCTTATGATGTCGTATTAAATGGATACGAATTAGGCGGAGGTTCAATTAGAATTTCTGACGGCGAATTACAAGAAAAAATGTTTGAAGTTTTAGGATTTACTAAAGAACAAGCTAGAGATCAATTTGGTTTCTTATTAGATGCCTTTAAATATGGTGCACCACCACATGGAGGAATCGCATTAGGTTTAGATAGATTAGTTATGTTACTTACAAATAGAACTAACTTACGTGATACTATTGCTTTCCCTAAAACTGCATCTGCGACTTGCTTATTAACGGATGCACCAAGTGACGTATCTGATAAACAATTAGAAGAATTATCATTAAGAATTCGTCATTAATGTTGTTTTAAAAATAAAATACCTGTAGTACTAAATTGGGACGGGAATTAATTTTCCGTTCCTTTTTTTGTAAAAGTAGACTCAAAATTAAATAACAATAATTATATTATGTAAACTTATATAGTTGAATAATTCCACAAAATAAATAGACTACCTACCGTATCTAAGGATTTAATTATTATGATTTCTATGATAAAATACATATATAAGATAGTCATCTGTGTTGTTCGTATGTTTGCTTTTTATTTGGGCCTAACACTTTTTGATCAGGGAGCCCAATAGGTTTTCTTGCAGCGCACACGCCTCATTTGGAGGACTTGCAAAACAAGAAACAGGGCACCCACCTGTATATAGCAGGCCGAATGATCAAGCTTTTATTACTACGGCAATTACGGACTCTATCGGTACGTAAGGCATAAAGCCTTACGTATTTTTTTTTGCTTTTTTCTGTTAATATAGTATTAACGTTTACTTAGTAAAGGAGTTAATTATGAAACATCAATTTTCTAGAAATGAATTAGCCTATGGACAAGAAGGACTAGATTTATTAAAAGGTAAAACAGTGGCGGTCTTAGGAGTAGGTGGAGTTGGTTCATTTGCTGCTGAAGCATTAGCAAGAACTAACATTGGTCATATTATTCTCATTGATAAAGATGACGTAGATATCACTAATGTAAACCGTCAAATTCATGCATTAACTACTACCATAGGTCAAAGCAAAGTAACATTAATGGAAGAGCGAATTAAACTTATTAATCCAGATTGTAAAGTCACACCTCTTCATATGTTTTATACTGAAGAAACATATGAAGACATCTTTAATAATTATGATATTGATTATTTTATCGATGCCAGTGACACAATTATATACAAAGTTCATTTAATGAAAGAGTGTTTAAATAGAGGTATAAAATTAATTTCAAGTATGGGTGCTGCTAATAAAATAGATCCAACACGATTTCAAATTGCTGATATTTCAAAAACATATATGGATCCCATGGCAAAAATTATTCGCAATAAATTAAAAAAGCTTGGAATAAAAAAAGGAATCCCTGTAGTTTTTTCAGATGAAAGTCCAATAGTAATACGTGAAGATGTTAAGAAAACGGTTGGAGATTCAAATGCAATAAATCGAAAAGGTCAAATGCCTCCATCTTCGAATGCATTTGTACCAAGCACAGTAGGTTTAATTTGTGCAAGTTATGTCGTAAATGATATTTTAAAAGATATTCCGGTACGTCGAATAAAAGATAAAGGGAATAAATAAAAAACTATGGAAGAGATGAAAGAGTATTATCATCTTTTCCATAGTTTTTATTAGTTTTTATGATTTAAATTATCATACACTATTTTAAATTGCTGTTCACTTTTAGAAGTAGTTTTTGGTTCATAATACTTTTTATTTTTTATAGCATCGGGTAAGTATTGTTGATTAATATAACCATTCTCATAATCATGGGGATATTTATATCCAATAGATCGACCTAATTCTTTTGCTCCTTGATAGTGACCATCACGTAGGTGATCAGGTATTTGTCCAACTTTTCCTTTTCTGATATCACTTAGCGCACTATCAATCGCTTTTATAGCTGAATTAGATTTAGGTGATAGTGATAATTCAATTACAGCTTGACTTAGAGGAATTCGTGCTTCAGGCAACCCAAGTCGTTCAGCTGATTGAATAGCTGCTAATGTCCTTTGACCAGCACTAGGAGAGGCTAAACCTATATCTTCATAACTAATTACTAGTAAGCGTCGGACGATAGTTGGCAAATCACCAGCTTCAATTAATCTTGCTAAATAGTGTAGAGCAGCATTAACATCACTTCCACGGATAGACTTTTGAAATGCACTCATGACATCATAATGCATGTCACCATCTTTATCACTGATAAAAGCACCTTTTTGCAAGCAATCTTTAGCATCTTCTAAAGTAACATATCTCTGATTATTTGATTGTTCAGCACTTAATACTGCTAATTCTAAAGCATTTAAAGCACTTCTTACATCACCATGACTTTGAGTTGAGAAATATTTTAGTACATCTTCATCGATATTAGGGTGATAAGATTTTAAACCATTCTGATCATCATTTAATGCTCTAGTCAATGCTTGATATACGTCGTCTTCATCAAGTGGGTATAATTCAAAAATTTGTACACGTGAGCGAATCGCTGGATTAATTGCGTGATAAGGATTAGAAGTCGTAGCACCAATTAAAATGATTTTACCATTTTCTAAGTGTGGTAATAAAAAATCTTGTTTAGCTTTATCTAAACGATGAATCTCATCCAATAATAAAATAACTTGACCTGACATTTTGGCTTCTTCAACTATCATTTGCATATCTTTTTTTGTATTAGTTACTGCATTTAATTGTCTAAATTTATATTCAGTACTGCCAGCTATGGCTTTAGCAATACTTGTTTTACCAATTCCAGGAGGTCCATAAAAAATCATAGAAGATAATTTTTTAGTTTCCACCATACGTCTTATTATGCCTCTAGGACCAACTAAATGTTGTTGTGAAATAATTTCATCTATATTTGTAGGTCTCATTCTTGAAGCTAAGGGTTCAGTATTCAATTTTTTCACACCTTTCTATTACTATATTAACTGAAAAAATGATAGAATGGGACTATATTATTCGAATTAAGTGAGGTAAAACTATGAAAATATCAACGAAAGGGAGATATGGGTTAACATTAATGATTTCCCTAGCAAAAAGAGAAGGGCAAGGGTGTGTATCATTAAAAACAATCGCTGAAGAAAATCAACTTAGTGATTTATATTTAGAGCAACTCGTGGGTCCTTTAAGAAATGCTGGATTAATTCGAAGTATTCGTGGTGCTAAGGGTGGATATCAATTAAGAGCCCCCTCTGAAGAAATTTCAGCTGGCGATATCATTCGATTATTAGAAGGACCTATTACTATTGTAGAAAGTATAAATTCTGAACCGCCAGCACAAAAAGAATTATGGTTACGAATGAGAGATGCCGTTAGAGAAGTCTTAGATAACACAACATTAAAATATTTAGCTGATTATGTAGAATCAGACAACGATTTAGATGGTTATATGTTTTACATTTAAAAATTTAAATGAATTATGTTTAAAACTTTTTTACTGTGGTATTTGATTAATGTAAGTAAAAATTACTTATTAAAAATTAAATGCTTAAATTCGAAAGGAGAATTTCAATATGGGATTCATGGATAAAGCAAAAGATGCAGCAGAGAAATTTAAAAATAGCGATAACGAACAAGTAAATAAAGTAAAAGATAAAATTAATGAATATACAGGTGGAAATAACGACAGTAAAGACGACAAAAAAGATAATAAATAATTAAAATTGTGAGTGATGATTTTAGTCATCACTCTTTTTTTATGAAAAATTTAAAACCTGTTGACAATTTATTTATATTCAACAGGTTTTAATCAATATTATTTATTTAATTTTTGAATTACTCGTTTAAAACGCTCATATGATTCAAATTGTCTATCTTGGTCATAAATATAGCTTACGGCCATTATTTCATCAATATCACCATATTCTTCTAAAAATGCTTCTAATTTAGCTTTTACAGTTTCTTCAGAACCAATAAGAGAATCATCAAATCTTTGTTTCGCCATTTCATATTCTCTCGGTGTTAAAAGACCTTTTAAATCATCAGTCGGTGGTTGAACGGGTTGCATTCTACCACGAGCAATGCTAATAAAAACTTGTGCTAAAGAACTTGCTAAATATTCTGCTTCTTTATCTGTTTCTGTTACTATAGCATTTAAACATACAATCATATATGGTTTATCTAATACTTCAGAGGGTTCAAATAAGTCATGATAGATTTCAATTGCTTCTTTCATCTGTTGTGGTGCAAAATGACCTGCGAAAACATATGGCAGACCTTTTCTTGCAGCTAAATGTGCAGAGTCAGTTGATGATCCAAGTATATATAGCGGTACATTTTTATTTACCGCAGGATAAGCTCTTACATAAGCTTGTTTATTTGCGGGACCAAAATATGTTTGTAACTGTTCTACTTCTTCAGGGAAAGCATATACACCATTATGTTGATCACGTCTTAATGCACTTGCTGTCATCATATCAGTACCAGGTGCTCTACCTAATCCTAAATCAACACGATTAGGATAAATAGTTTCTAATGTACCAAATTGCTCAGCAACAATTAAAGGTGCATGGTTTGGGAGCATAATACCTCCTGAACCAACTTTAATTTTATGAGTATGTTCAAGGGTATGTTGTATTAATAATGATGTAGCTGAACTTACTAAGTTAGGAGCATTATGATGTTCGGCAATCCAATAACGCTCATACTCTAATTCATCTAATTTCTGACCTAAAACCACCATATCATCAATTGCATCTTTATCACTTTGACCTTCTCGTATTGGTACTAAATTCAATGCAGAAAATTTTATATCAGACATATATTATTCTCCTTTATATTTTTACTATCTCATAGTTTAACAACTTCAATCTATTATAGTTATTAAATTGCTCATTTTTAAAATATTAAATAAATGAAAAATAGTTAAATATATCAATTCATAATCAATAAGGTAGAAAATTTTATAATGAGGTGCTATTATAGGAACATTGATAATATTGTGAGGAGTGTACTTAAAAATGGAAGTATATGCAGATTATGCTGCAACTACACCAGTCAAACCAGAAGTGATTGAATCAATGATGGATATATATCAATCGCACTATGGTAATCCATCATCTATTCATACAGTTGGTAGAGATGCTAGACGCTATTTAGATGAATCTAGAAGACATGTTGCTCAATTACTAGGGGCTAAACCAAGTGAAGTTATTTTTACTAGTGGTGCTACGGAATCAAATAATACTGCTATTAAAGGTTTAGTTTATGCTAATGAGCATTTAGGTAATCATATTATTACTACAAAAATTGAACATCATTCTGTTTTACGTGTATTCGAACAACTAGAAAAAGAGGGGTTTGAAGTCACATATTTAGATGTAGACGATACAGGTAAAGTTGACTTAGATCAATTAGAAGAATCATTGACAGACGATACTATATTAGTATCTATAATGTTTGTTAATAATGAAGTGGGTACAGTAGAACCTATTTATGATATTGAAAATATTGTTTCTAATTCAAATGCTTTATTACATGTAGATGCAGTACAAGCGATTAGTCATTTAGATATTAAATTTAATGAGTTTAAAATTGATACAATGAGTATTACTGCTCATAAATTTGGTGGTCCTAAAGGTGTTGGTATTTTATTAGTTAAAAACAATACACCAATAGAGTATTCTCAAATAGGTGGAGAACAAGAAACTAAACGACGTGCTGGAACTGAAAGTGTTCCACAAATTGTTGGGATGACAAAAGCTCTAGAAATAGCTAATCAAAATCGAGACCAAAATAATATTCATTTAATGAACTTAAAAGAACTATTTTTAGTAAGTTTGCAAGAACGTGCGATTCCATTTGAAGTCAATGGTTCAATGGTAGAAACGACTGGCCATATACTTAATTTATATTTTCCATTTATAGATGTAGAAACAATGTTAACTTTATTAGACTTAGCAAATATTTATGTTTCATCTGGTTCTGCATGTACAGCTGGTTCAACAACTCCTTCACATGTACTTGCTGCTATGTATGAAGATGAAGATCGAGCAAAACATTCTGTTAGATTTAGTTTTAATGAAATTACTACTGAACAAGATATAAAATATATCGTTTCTGAAATTCATAAAATATATCATAAATTTAAGGAGGAATAGGACTTGTCAAATAAAGATATACGCGTTGTAGTTGGTATGTCTGGAGGTGTAGACAGTTCAGTCACAGCATACCTTTTAAAAGAACAAGGGTATGATGTCATTGGCATATTCATGAAAAATTGGGACGACACAGATGAAAATGGTGTATGTACAGCTACAGAAGATTATAATGATGTCATAGCTGTATGTAATCAAATTGGTATTCCATATTATGCTGTAAATTTTGAAAAAGAATATTGGGATAAGGTATTCACTTATTTCTTAGATGAATATAAAAAAGGTCGTACACCTAATCCAGACGTAATGTGTAATAAAGAAATTAAATTCAAAGCATTTTTAGAACATGCATTAAAATTAGGTGCTGATTATGTGGCTACTGGTCATTATGCACGAATTCGTAGACATGAAGACGGACATGTAGAAATGTTACGTGGAGTTGACAATAACAAGGATCAAACATACTTTTTAAATCAATTATCTCAAGAACAATTATCTAAAGTCATGTTTCCAATTGGAAATATAGAGAAAAAAGAAGTTCGTAGAATCGCTGAGGAACAAGATCTAGCTACTGCTAAGAAAAAAGATTCTACAGGTATTTGCTTTATCGGAGAACGTAATTTTAAGTCTTTTCTTTCTCAATACCTACCAGCACAATCTGGTGAAATGAGAACACTCGATGGTAAAAAAATGGGTATACACAGTGGATTAATGTACTATACTATTGGGCAACGTCATGGATTAGGCATTGGTGGAGATGGAGATCCATGGTTTGTTGTTGGTAAAAATCTTGAAGATAATATTTTATATGTCGAACAAGGCTTCCATCATGATGCATTATATAGTGATTATTTAATTGCTTCAGACGCTTCATTTGTAAACCCTGTTGATTTAGAAAATGGCTTTGAATGTACTGCTAAATTTAGATATCGTCAAAAAGATACTAAAGTATTTGTTCAAAAAGAAGACGAACAATCTATTCGAGTTATCTTCAATGAACCTGTTCGTGCAATCACACCAGGTCAAGCAGTTGTATTTTACAATGGAGACGTTTGTTTAGGTGGCGCTACTATAGATGATGTATATAAAACAACAGGTCAACTTAGCTATGTTGTTTAATTTTTATTAAACCGTTAACTCATTTTAAATGAGTACTAACGGTTTCTTTTTAATTATAAATATATTTTAAGAAATGGAGACATAGAAATGATTGAACAAGAAACAATATATCAGTGGATGAATAATGGTAATTATGAAGAGGCTATTAAAGCACTATTTAATAATATTGAAGAGAATCCTAATATGGTTGAAAATTATATTAATGCTGGTATTCTTTTAGCTGATGTGGGTGAGATTGAGAAATCAGAAAGATTCTTCCAAAAAGCGATAACAATAGATGACAAAAATGGAGCTGTTTACTATAATTTAGCTAATCTATATTATGAACAATCGCGTTTTCAAGAAGCGATAAAACTTTATCAACGATCACTCAAATATCATATGAATCCCATTGATACTAATTATATGATTGGTATGTCTTTTAGCCAATTAGATGCACAAAGAGAAGCATTACCATTTTTTATGACTGCTGCTGAATTAGATCAAACTTTGGACACAGAAGTTCAATTTCAATATGGTTTAACATTATGTCATTTAGAAATGTTTCAAGAAGCCATTAAGCAATTAAACTATGTTTTATCTATTAATCCTAATCATGTAGATGCATTATATAATTTAGGTCTTGCAACGTATATGGAAACTGAGGATGCTGATAAAGCAATTCAGTATTTTGATAAAGCTATTCAAATTGATCCTAAGCATTTATTAAGTCAGCATGCTAAACAAACATTTAAATCTCTAAACAACGAGGAGGAATAATATGTCAAACCCTACGCTATTTGATTACTCAATGGTTAAAGGAACAGTTGATACCATACTTTTTCAAAATAAAGATAATTTTTATACTGTTTTAAAAGTAGACACCATTGAAACAAATGAGTCATTTGATAATCTTCCTACAGTGGTAGGGTTTTTTCCTGATATTGTTGAAGGAGATGTCTATACGTTTAAAGGACAAATCGTTCAACATCCTCGTTATGGTAAACAACTTAAAGCTGAAACATTTGAAAAAGAACTACCTCAAACTAAAGATGCTATTATAAGTTATTTATCTAGTGATTTATTTAAAGGTATTGGTAAAAAGACTGCTCAGAACATAGTAAATACATTAGGAGAAAATGCAATAAATGATATTTTAGCCAATCCTTCTGTTCTTGAAAATGTTCCTAGTTTAGCAAAAACAAAACAAAAACAGATAGCAGAACAGATTAGTGCTAATCAAGAATCAGAAAAAATAATGATTCGATTACATGATTTAGGTTTTGGCCCAAAACTATCAATGGCGATTTATCAGTTTTATCAATCAGAAACATTAAAAGTTTTAGAAAATAATCCATATCAATTAGTTTATGATGTAAAAGGCATAGGTTTTCAAAAGGCTGATACTTTAGCTAGAAATAATGGCATTGCTTTTAATGATTCAGAACGTTTAAAAGCTGGATTACTATATACTCTTGAAGAAGAATGTATAAAACAAGGACATACATATTTAGATGAAAATATTGTATTAGAAACAACAGAAAATATGCTTTCAGATAAGCATTTAGATGAAACAATTGAACTCCAACAATTAAAATATGTTCTACAAATACTTTCGGAAGAACAGAAACTTATTTTAGAGAATAATCATGTTGCTATCCCAAGTTTATACTATTCAGAACTCAAAAGTGTTCAAAATTTGTATCGAATCAAAACATACAAAAATCATTTTAAAGTAATAGAACAATCGGATTTACAAATACATATTGGTGAAATAGAAGATCAAAATAATGTCAGTTACGCAAAATCACAACAAGAAGCACTTGAAACTGCGATTAATTCAAAAATAATGTTACTTACTGGGGGGCCAGGGACAGGTAAGACAACCGTTATTAAAGGGATTGTAGAATTATACGCTGAAATTCATGGCCTTTCCCTCAAATATTCCGATTATCAAGAAGATGATTATCCAATTGTACTAGCCGCCCCAACTGGAAGAGCATCAAAGCGTTTACAAGAATCAACTGGCTTAGAAGCAATGACTATCCATCGTTTAATAGGATGGAATCAAGATACACAACCAGAAGATATTCTTGATAATGAAATTAAAGCTAAACTTATTATAATAGATGAGATGTCAATGATTGATACATGGTTGTTTCACCAATTTTTAAGTGCTGTTCCACTAGATGCACAAATCATTCTAGTAGGTGATGAGGATCAATTACCGTCTGTTGGTCCTGGACAAGTATTTAAAGATTTAATTGAATCTAAAGCATTTCCAAGAGTAAATTTAACAGAAGTTTATCGCCAACAAGATGGCTCTAGTATTATTGATTTAGCTCATCGTATGAAGCATCATGAATCAATAGATATTACACAGCGCTATCATGATAGAAGTTTTATTCATTGTCATGTAGAACAAATCCCAGCTGTAGTTGAAAAAGTAGTATCTAGCGCTGTAAATAAAGGATATAATATGAGCGATATTCAAGTTTTAGCTCCTATGTACAAAGGAAGCGCAGGAATAAAAAGGCTTAATCAAGTATTACAAGATATTTTAAATCCTAAAGAAAAGGATACAAGAGAAATAGAATTTGGCGATGTAAAGTTCAGAAAAGGAGACAAAGTGCTACAACTAGTGAATCGACCAAATGATAATATTTTTAATGGAGATATTGGAGTCATAGTAGGTATATTCTGGGCTAAAGAAAATGCTCTTAACAAGGATGTTCTGATTGTCGATTTTGAAGGAAATGAAATTACATTTACTAGACAAGATTTATTAGAACTCACGCATGCTTATTGTACATCAATACACAAATCACAAGGTTCTGAATTTCCTATTGTTATTATGCCTATAGTTAAACAATATTTTAGGATGTTGCAAAGACCCATATTATATACTGGTCTAACACGTGCAAAACAATCTTTAGTGTTATTAGGAGAGCCAAAATCTTTTGACATTGGCTTAAATACGCAAGGGCAAGAGAGACATACACAGTTAAAAACATTAATTATAAATTATTTTGACATTAGTCAGGTTAATATAGATGTAAAAACGAACGATGAACAAATAAAAAATGATGATAAAGATGAGAATAGTGCAATCGAACATATTACTTTAAGTGAAGAAACGATTTATCAAATTAATCCAATGATTAATATGGGAAATGTTTCACCTTATGATTTTGTTGAGCGTTGACAATTTAGACAAAAATACTTAAAATAAATTTGAATTCGCATAAAGATGAGTAAACTATTTAACTTTAATTAGAGATGTACTGGTTGGTGAAAAGTACAAGTTAAATAGTTGAACGCTACTTTGTGTTAACGTTTATATGATAATTGAGTGATGAGAAATTAAATATATCTAAAGTATTTATTTCTTATAACTAGGGTGGTACCGCGAAAACGTTCGTCCCTTTGTTGGATGAACGTTTTTTTATTTATATGTGTATTAATTATAATAGGAGTGAAAAAATGAAAAAACTTAAAGCAAGTGATATACGTCAAAAATATATTGATTTCTTTGTTGAAAAAGGTCATATGGTAGAACCATCTGCACCTCTTGTACCTATTGATGATGATTCATTACTTTGGATAAACTCTGGTGTTGCAACGTTAAAAAAATACTTTGATGGACGAGAAACGCCTAAAAAACCAAGAATAGTTAACTCTCAAAAAGCAATTAGAACAAATGATATTGAAAACGTAGGTTTTACTGCACGTCACCATACTTTCTTTGAAATGCTTGGAAATTTCTCAATTGGTGACTACTTTAAAAAAGAAGCAATTGAATTCGCTTGGGAATTTTTAACTAGTGACAAATGGATGGGAATGGAACCAGAAAAATTATATGTAACAATTCATCCAGAAGATGTTGAAGTTTATCGTTTATGGCATGAAGATATCGGTTTAGAAGAAAGTCGTATTATTAGAATTGAAGGAAATTTCTGGGATATAGGAGAAGGACCATCAGGACCTAATACTGAAATTTTCTATGATCGTGGTGAAGCATATGGTCAAAATGATCCAGCAGAGGAAATGTATCCTGGCGGTGAAAATGAAAGATATTTAGAAGTATGGAACTTAGTGTTTAGTGAATACAATCATAATAAGGATCACACATACACACCACTTCCTAATAAAAACATTGATACCGGCATGGGATTAGAACGTATGACTTCTATTTCCCAAAATGTTCGTACTAATTATGAAACAGATTTATTCATGCCAATTATTAAAGAAGTAGAACATATATCAGGAAAAAAATATCTTGAACTTAACGAACAAGATGTAGCATTTAAAGTAATCGCTGATCATATAAGAACAATTGCATTCGCAATCTCTGATGGCGCTTTACCTGCAAATGAAGGACGTGGGTATGTTTTACGTCGTCTATTACGTCGTGCCGTACGTTTTAGTCAAACTCTTGGCATTAATGAGCCATTTATGTATAAATTAGTTGATATCGTTGCCGACATTATGGAGCCTTATTATCCAAATGTGAAAGAAAAATCAGATTTTATTAAACGTGTTATTAAATCTGAAGAAGAACGTTTCCATGAAACTCTTCAAGAAGGTTTATCTATATTAAATCAATTAATCACAAAAGCAAAAGAATCTACACATGAGATTAATGGATCTGACGCGTTTAAATTATATGATACGTACGGTTTTCCAATTGAATTAACTGAAGAACTTGCGAGTCAAGAAGGCATTACAGTTGACATGGCAACATTTGAAACTGAAATGGAAGAACAACGTACTAGAGCGAGAGAAGCAAGACAAAGTTCACAATCTATGCAAGTTCAAAGTGATGTATTAAAAAATATTAATACTGAAAGTAAATTTATTGGATATGAAACAACAGACTATCAAACAACTTTAACAGATTTAATTTATAACGGTGAAACAGTTACATCGGCAGAGGCTGGAGAAACAGTATACTTTATCCTAAAAGAAACACCTTTTTATGCAGTAAGTGGTGGACAGGTTGCGGATAAAGGAACAGTAGGAAATGAACAATTTGAAATAGCTGTTCAAGAAGTTACAAAGGCACCAAATGGACAAAACTTACACCAAGGTATAGTTCAATTTGGACAAGTAAGTGTAAAAAGTCACGTAGATGCAAAAGTAAATAAAGAAGAACGTAAAGATATTCAAAAAAATCATAGTGCCACACACTTACTCCATGCTGCTTTAAAAGAGGTTTTAGGTGAACACGTAAACCAAGCAGGTTCATTAGTTGAAAGTGAACGATTAAGATTTGACTTTTCTCATTTTGGTCCAATGACAACTGAAGAGATTGATCAAGTTGAAAGAAGAGTAAATGAGGAAATTTGGAGAGGAATTTCAGTTCATATTCAAGAAATGCCTATTAAAGAAGCTAAAGAAATGGGTGCTATGGCATTATTTGGCGAAAAATATGGTGATATTGTAAGAGTAGTCAATATGGCTCCATTTTCAATTGAGTTATGTGGTGGTATTCATGTAGATAATACTGCTGAAATAGGATTATTTAAAATTATAAGCGAATCAGGTACAGGTGCAGGTGTTAGACGCATTGAAGCACTTACTGGTAAAGCTGCGTTCTTATATTTAGAAGATATTCAAAACAAATTTAATGTTGTTAAAGAACAACTTAAAGTAAAATCAGATGATCAAGTTTATGATAAAGTTGTTCAAATACAAGAAAATGAAAAACAATTGAATAAGCAATTAGAACAACGTAATAAAGAAATTACTTCACTTAAAATGGGTAATATTAATAATCAAGTAGAAAATATTAATAGCTTTAAAGTATTAGCTACTGAAGTCGAAGTATCTAATCCAAAAGAAATCCGTCAAATAATGGATGACTTTAAATCAAAATTACAAGATACAATTATTATTTTAGCAAGTAATGTTGGTGAAAAAGTTTCGTTAATTGCTACTGTACCTAAAGAATATACAAGTCAGATTAAAGCAGGAGATATCATTAAAAATATGGCTCCAATCGTAGGAGGAAAAGGCGGAGGTCGTCCAGACATGGCACAAGGTGGCGGCACACAACCTGAAAATATCTCAGAATCATTACGCTTTGTTAAAGATTATATTAAAAACCTATAACTTTTTAATCAACTAGTGTAAAATCAATATGTAAGTTAATACATGTTAGAGGAGTGTCGCATCTATGGAAAATATTGATAAAACTATGAAGTTCGATTATGATGAAATTCCAAAAGAAAATGTCCAAACAGTTTTAAAAAATGTACATCAGACTCTAGAAGAACGAGGCTACAATGCTGTAAATCAAATTGTTGGTTACTTACTTTCAGGAGACCCTGCATATATCCCACGTCAAAATGAGGCACGTAATCAGATACGTCACATCGATAGAGATATCATTATGGAAGAACTCGTTTCAAACTACTTAAAAGAGAATAAAAAATAAATGTTAAGCCACAAAATTTTAGGATTAGATGTAGGTAGTAGAACTGTAGGTATCGCAATAAGTGATTTGATGGGTTGGACTGCCCAGGGACTAGACACTCTAAGAATAAATGAAGAAAATGAAGAATTTGGTATTGATAGACTTGTTTCAATCATAAAAGAAAATAATGTTGGTTCAGTAGTCATAGGATTACCGAAAAACATGAATAATTCTATTGGATTTCGTGGAGAAGCATCACTTAAATACAAAGAATTGCTTCAAGAAGCCTTACCAAATATTGAAATTATTATGTGGGATGAACGTTTAAGTACAATGGCTGCTGAACGCTCAT
Organism: Staphylococcus sp. CoH_129_LAB_1; assembly: GCF_058191515.1. Lineage (NCBI taxonomy): Bacteria > Bacillati > Bacillota > Bacilli > Caryophanales > Staphylococcaceae > Staphylococcus > Staphylococcus sp. CoH_129_LAB_1. The sequence goes on from NZ_JBXWKZ010000008.1 coordinate 26,384, forward strand.
TATTAGAAGCTGATGTCTCAAGACAAAAAAGAAAAAAAGTAATTGATAAAATGGCAGCAGTTTTCATACTGCAAGGCTATTTAGATTCAATCCAATAAAGGAGAATGTCATTATGACTGAACATAATCACAACCATAATACAGAATTAAATATTAGTAATGAAGAAGAGTTATTAACTCTATTTGATGAAAATGGAAATGAAGTTTTATATCGAAAAATGCTAGAATTTTATCATCCAGAATTTAAAAAAGAGTATGTCATTTTAGCAGAAGAAGGCGCTCAATCTGATGATGATGATATGATTGAACTCATTCCAATGATTAACGAGCCAGATGAATCAGGTGATGGTGGTAAACTTGTTCCTATTGAAACGGATGAAGAATGGGATATGATTGAAGAAGTTGTAAATACAAATATGGAAGAATAAAAGCTTTTTTTAATAATAAGTCTCTAATCAATTCATTTTGGTTAGAGATTTTTATTATGTATTTTTAATATTTCAGACTTAAATTTGATTTAAAATTATGATAAAATATTTAAAGTTAAATTACTATAAGCATAAGTTTTTAAATACACAGTCAGTTACTATATTTATACATTAAAACAAAGAGTAGTTTATTATATTACTAAAAAAATGTAATTTTAGTTTACTGATTTATTTTTATGCTTATTGATATTAAAAGGGAAGTTATAGAAGTGGAATCAAATCAATCCTATTTATTAAATCTTCATGAACATCTAAACAATAATATTGAAGAACTAAGATCTTATGCTGAAGAACACGCTGTTCCGATTGTGGATAAATTAACTTTAGACATGATAAAACAATTAATTAGAATTCATTGTACGAAAAACATTTTGGAAATTGGAACTGCTATTGGATATAGTTCAATGCAATTTGCTTCCGTTTCCCCAGATATTTCTATTACTACTATTGAGCGTAATGAGGAAATGATACAGCAAGCAAAATTAAATTTCCAAAAGTTTGAATATAAAAATCAAATTCGTCTTATAGAGGGCGATGCGTTATCACAGTTCGACAAAGTAAATGATTATGAATATGATATGATATTCATCGATGCAGCTAAAGCGCAATCTCAAAAATTTTTTGAATATTATACACCATTATTAAAAAAAGGTGGCTTAGTTATTACAGATAATGTTTTGTATCATGGATTTGTATCGGATATAAATGTTGTAAGATCAAGAAATATTAAGCAAATGGTGAAGAAGGTACAAAAATATAATACTTGGCTTATGAAACAAAAAAACTATAAAACAAACTTTTTAAATATGGATGATGGTTTAGCCATTTCTATAAAAGGAGAATGAATATGACTGAATTACTTGTCACTCCAAAATCTTTAACTCATATGCAAACATTGATAGAACTCGGTGCGGATGCATTTATAATTGGAGAGCAAAAATTTGGATTACGATTACCTGGAGAATTTAATAGGGAAGATGTTCAAAAAGCAGTTAAATTAGCACATGACCACGGTAAAAAAGTATATATTGCAGTGAATGGTATTTTTCATAACTACCATTTAAATGCTTTAGAAAACTATATTGAATTCTTACATGAAATAAGAGTGGATAGAATTATTTTTGGAGATCCTGCTGTAGTGATGTATGTTAAAAAACAAGATAATCCAATACCATTAAATTGGGATGCAGAAACAATTGTTACGAATTATTTTCAATGTAATTATTGGGGAGAAAAAGGCGCTAAAAGAGCTGTCTTAGCACGTGAATTAAATCTAGATGAAATATTAAATATCAAAAAACATTCAAAAGTTGAAATTGAAGTTCAGGTTCACGGTATGACTTGTATGTTCCAATCTAAACGAATGTTGTTAGGTAATTATTATACTTTTCAAGATAAACAAATGAAAATCCAACGTAGTGAGAATGAACAAGATTTATTATTATACGATGAAGAGAGAGAAAATAAATATCCTGTTTTTGAAGATTACAATGGTACTCACATTATGTCTCCTAATGATATCTGTTTAATTGAAGAATTAGAGCCATTCTTTGAAGCAGATATTGATTCATTTAAAATCGATGGCATCTTGCATAGTGAAGAATATATTAATACCGTTACGGCACAATATAGAGAAGCCATTGATCTATATCATGAAGATCCAGAAACTTATGAAGATGAAAAATTTATGTTAATTGATCCAATAGAAGAGATTCAACCTGAACATCGTCCATTTGATGAAGGATTCTTATATAAACAAACAGTATATTAAGGGGAGGTGCCAGTATGAAAACATTAAATGAGATTAAAGTAAATGCTAAAAGAAAACTAAAAAAACCTGAATTATTAGCACCTGCTGGAAACTTAGAGAAATTAAAAATTGCGGTTCATTATGGTGCAGATGCAGTATTTTTAGGTGGCCAAGAATATGGCTTACGTTCAAACGCTGATAACTTTACAATGGAAGAAATTAAAGAAGGCGTTGAATTTGCTAAACGTTATGGTGCAAAAATTTATGTTACGACTAATATTATTGCCCATGATGAAAATATAGAAGGTTTAGAAGATTATTTATGTCAATTAGAATCTACGGGTGCAACAGGAATCATTGTGGCAGACCCACTGATTATTGAAACATGTAAGAAAGTAGCGCCTAAATTAGAAATTCATCTTTCAACCCAACAATCACTTTCTAATTACAAAGCTGTGGAATACTGGAAAGAAGAAGGATTGGATCGAGTAGTACTAGCTCGTGAAACAGGTGCTATGGAAATGAAAGAAATGAAAGAGAACGTTGATATCGAAATAGAAGCCTTTATTCACGGTGCAATGTGCATTGCTTATTCAGGTAGATGCACTTTGAGTAATCATATGACAGCAAGGGACTCTAACAGAGGGGGTTGTTGTCAAAGCTGTCGTTGGGATTATGATTTACTAGCTGTTGATGAAGATGGTGAATTAGACTTATTTTATCAAGATGGAGAAGTTGTACCTTTTGCTATGAGTCCAAAAGATTTAAAATTAATTGAGTCTATTCCTCAAATGATGGATATTGGTATTGATTCTTTAAAAATTGAAGGAAGAATGAAATCTATTCATTATATTGCTACAGTAGTATCAGTTTATCGTAAGGTCATTGACGCTTATGCTGAAGACCCAGATAATTTCAAAATTAAAGCTGAGTGGTTAATTGAATTAGACAAATGTGCTAATCGAGATACAGCACCTGCTTTCTTTGAAGGAACTCCTGGATACGAAGAACAAATGTTTGGCGTTCAACAAAGTAAAAAATCACCATATGATTTTTGTGGATTAGTTCTAGATTATGACGAAACAACACATATTGCTACAATTCAGCAAAGAAATCACTTTAAACCAGGTCAAGAAATTGAATTTTTCGGACCTGAAATTGAATCATTTAAACAAGTGATTGATGTCATTTACGATGAAGAGGGAAATCACCTCGATGCAGCACGTCATCCTCTTCAAATCGTTCAAATTAAAGTGGATTATCCTATATATCCTAACAATATGATGAGAAAGGAAATCGGCTAATGACACAGACAACAATCATCGGAATCGCTGGCGGTTCAGGATCTGGAAAAACAACTGTTACAAACGAAATAATGAAGAACTTAGAAGGTCATAGTGTCGCTTTACTTGCTCAAGATTATTATTATAAAGATCAATCACACTTAACATTTGAAGAACGACTTGAAACTAACTATGACCATCCTTTTGCATTTGATAATGATTTACTTATTAGTAATTTAAAAGATTTGCGTAACGGGCAAGCTGTTGAAGTTCCTACATATGATTATAAGAATCATACTAGAAGTGATGAAACAATTGCATTTGAACCTAAAGATGTTATTATCATAGAGGGTATATTTGCTTTGGAAAATAAAACATTACGTGATATGATGGATGTTAAAATATATGTTGATACTGATGCAGATTTGCGTATTTTAAGAAGACTTGTACGTGATACAAAAGAGCGAGGACGCTCAATGGAATCAGTTATTAATCAATATTTAAATGTTGTTAGACCTATGCATAACCAATTTATAGAACCTACAAAAAAATATGCAGATATTATTATTCCAGAAGGTGGAAGTAATAAGGTGGCTATTGATATAATGACAACAAAAATACAAACGCTTGTTAGTAAACATTAACGAATAGTATGTGCTTATTTTTTAAATTAAATTAACTTGTTGAAAGGGAAGATGAACTCATGGAAAATCAAAAACAATATCCAATGACACAGGAAGGTTATGAAAAATTAGAACAAGAATTGGAAGAACTTAAAACAGTTAAGCGTCCTGAAGTAGTAGAAAAAATTAAAGTTGCTAGATCTTTTGGTGACTTATCTGAGAACTCAGAATACGATGCTGCTAAGGATGAACAAGGTTTTATTGAGCAAGATATTCAACGTATTGAACATATGCTTAGATATGCTTTAATAATCGAAGACAATGGTGATAACAATGTTATTCAAATTGGTAAAACAGTTACATTTGTCGAATTACCTGGTGATGAAGAAGAAAGCTATCAAATTGTTGGATCGGCAGAAGCAGATGCATTTAAAGGAAAAATTTCAAATGAATCTCCAATGGCGAAAGCACTTATTGGTAAAAGCTTAAATGATGAAGTGCGTGTTCCACTTCCAAATGGTGGAGAAATGAAAGTTAAAATTGTTGACATTAAGTAATTGTAAGAATAAGGGACATAAAGTTTCTGGATAAGTGAAAAAAGACAATTTCTATTGAAATAATATAGAAATTGTCTTTTTTATAATTTTTTTGAATATTTTTAGCTCGTTGAGCTGTTACTTTTCTCATATTAAGTGACATTAGCACAAAATCCTAGTTCTCTTTTAGCTTTATTTATCCCTCGAACGGACATTTGAGTGAAACCCAAAATAGCCTTCATAAATCCCAAAACAGGCACCACATCAATTTTTCTTTGACTGTAGATGGTTTTTAATTTCTGAAAGCTTTTTATTAATTTAGGCTTTAAAATATTCCCAATTATAATTTTTCATTATTTTTTATTCGTTTTTGAATTGAATTTAAAGCAAGCCATGTAAATAAAGAAGCCAGTAAATGAATTTATAATAAACTCATTTACTGGCTATTTTTCTAGAAATTATGTCCCAGCCTCTTTTTTATAGTTAAATATTTGAATTTATTTAACTATAAATTAGATATAAGTACTTATATTTATTTAATTATTAGAACTTTTACATGACAAAAATATAAATTTATGCTTAAATAACAATGTAGACAAATTATATAGATGACTTGTACTGTAAGGGAGTAAGCGATTACATTAATGCATTACTCACCTTCTTTTATTATTGTCTATTTGAAAAACATATTAAAATACTATGAATACGTATATACTTTTTATTACTAATATATAGAATGAAATACATTATTTATAGATAAAGGAGGACCATCATCTTTGGAAATAAAGATTATTAATGAACAATCTATTGCACTTTATTTTAAAGAAGAAATATCTGAAAGTAATTACAGAGATGTTGAATCCGTTACTAAATATATACACACTAAAAAAATAGATGGTATCAAAGATGTGATACCGTCATATAGAGCAATTATGATAAATTTTGATAATAAAAAACTTAATTTTAAGCAATTATTAGACATTTTAGATTTAGCACAGTTAAATTATGTACCTGCTAATGATATTTCAAATAAAACGATTATATATATTCCAGTATTATACAATTCAGAAGTTGGTCCGGATTTATCGTATGTTGCTAAATATAATGAACTAACTACTGAAGAAGTCATTCAAATCCATACTCAAAATGAATATCTCGTTTATATGTTAGGATTTATGCCTGGTTTCCCATTTTTAGGGGGATTGGATACTCGTTTACATACTCCGCGTCGAGACGAACCTAGAGTTAAAATTGACGCAGGTTCAGTAGGAATAGCGAATAATCAAACTGGTTTATATCCTTCAGATTCACCAGGTGGTTGGCAAATCATTGGAAGGACACCATTAAAAGTCTTTGATATTAATAACGATGAAATGTCCTTATATCAAGCGGGAGACTATATAAAATTTTATTCTGTTGATGAAAAAACATTTAACGCTATTCAAAGTGAAATAGCAGAAAATCGGTTTAATAAAGAAAAGTGGGTGTTAAATCATGTCGATTAGTATTATTCAACCTGGTATGTTCACAACTGTTCAAGATGAAGGAAGATTTGGTTTTCAACACTTAGGTTTTTCAAGTGCTGGTGCTATGGATTTGTACAGTTATTTAATTGGTAAGACTTTAATTGGCAATAATGGCCCTAGTCTTGAATACACTATTATCGGACCAACACTTCAATTTAATACAGAAAATACATTTGTTTTGACAGGAGCAGATGTTAACGCAAAATTAAATGAAAAGATAGTTGATACTAATACAGTAATTTATGCATGTAAAGGCGATATTCTGCAAGTTGGAGCAGTAACTTCAGGTGCCCGCGGATATATTTTCTTTGGCCATCCTTTAGATATTCAGCCAATAGCAAAAAGTTATTCGACTCATACTAGAAGTAAAATTGGTGGTTATAAAGGAAGAGTATTAGCAAAAGGTGATTCGATATGCTTAAAAGAAAATCCAATTTTCAAACGAAACTTGGGTAAAACAACAACTTATAAGGCTGTTCCTGAAGATAATGTGATACATATTATTACTGGTCCACAAATAAAAGCATTTTCAAACGAGAATAAAAATAAACTTGTTGACATGGAATATAAAATTTCTGAACAATCTGATCGAATGGGTTATCGTCTTAATGGTGAGCGCATTCCACCTGATAATGGGGCAGATATTATTTCAGAACCTGTAGCTTTAGGAAGTATTCAAGTTCCAAATGATGGTAATCCTATTATTTTATTAAATGATAAACAAACTATAGGTGGATATACGAAAATTGCTACAGTCACACAACTTGATTTAAAAAAACTTGCTCAATTTAAGCCAGGTGATTCTATTCGATTTAAATGGTCGACGATTGAAGAGGCTACAAAGACTCAAGAACAGTATCAAAAACACTTTAATCTTTTAAAAACTAAAATTGATACATTACCAATTTTTAATATAGGCGAAATGAGACCTACATCAAAAAAATTATCAAAAATCATTACAGAGGAGAGATAGTTATGGACATAAAAAAAATCGAAGAAGTCATTAAACTTGTAAAATCGAATGATGTAAAAAAATTTAAATATAAAGATAACAAAAACGAAATTGAACTAGATTTTACTGAACAAAGTAACAATCAAAATAATAGTGCTCCAGTAATGCAATCTGAAAGTAGTTCTCAAAATAGTAATAATTTAGAAGATAACCCTTCAAATGCTTCATCAAAAACAATTACTTCTCCAATGGTAGGGACATTTTTCTTACAAGATAGCAAAGAATTGACTGATCCTATAATTAAAGTAGGAGACAATATTAAATCTGGTGATGTTATTGGATATGTTGAAGCAATGAAAGTGATGAATGAAGTAACTAGTGATATAGACGGTAAGATTACCGAAATTGTTGTGGAACATGGTACAAACGTTGAATATGATCAAGTTTTAATTAAAGTGAAATAAGGGGTGACAGAATATGTATCGTTGTTTAATAGCGAATAGAGGAGAAATTGCGGTACGTATCATTCGAGCGTGTCGAGAAATGGGGATAGAGACTGTTGCGGTTTACGCAAAAGGTGATGAAAAAAGTCTTCATGTAAGTTTGGCTGATCAAGCAATTTGTATCGGAGAAGCAAATCCCTTAGATAGTTATTTAAATATAGAACGTATTATTGGTGCGGCTGAAATTACAGGTGCTAATGCTATTCATCCTGGATACGGATTTCTATCAGAAAGTACAACATTTGCCCAAAAAGTTGAAGAAAACGATATTCATTTTATTGGCCCTAATAAAAAAACAATGGAAATGATGGGAGATAAAATAACTGCTCGTCAAACTGTTCATGCAGCAGGAGTACCAGTTATTCCAGGCTCAACAGAAGCAATAAATTCTGTAGAAGAAATTAAAGAACTAGCAAAAGACATTGGATATCCTTTAGTATTAAAAGCTGCAAGTGGTGGTGGAGGTAAAGGAATTCGTATTGTTAAGGAAGAAAATCAACTCGAGAAATCATTAAAGGAAGCTAAAAGTGAAGGTCAAAAATATTTTAACGATGATCGAGTATATGTAGAAGCATTTATTCCCGTTGCAAAACACGTAGAAGTTCAAGTTATTGGTGATGGAAAAGAAAATTATATTCATTTGGGTGAACGAGATTGTTCAGTCCAGAGAAAAAACCAAAAATTAATAGAAGAATCACCATGCGCAGCATTATCTGAAGAACGTCGCGAAAAAATATGTAACGATGCTGTCAAAGTTGCTAAAGCCTCTAATTATCGAAGTGCTGGTACAATTGAATTTTTAGTTACTGAAGACGCACATTACTTTATTGAAATGAATGCAAGAATACAAGTAGAACATACTGTTACTGAAATGCGTGCAGATAGAGATTTAGTACAAGCACAATTATATTTGTTATTACATAATAAATTACCGTTTTGTCAAGAAGATATTGTATTCAATGGTCATGTGATAGAGGCACGTATCAATGCTGAAAACCCAGAAAAGAAATTCCAACCTACTCCAGGTAAAGTTAAACGTTTACATTTACCTCAAGGTTTTAATATTCGAGTAGATTCGTTATTATACGCAGGTTATCAAGTATCTCCTTACTATGATTCACTAGTCGCAAAAGTAATCGTAAAAGACTCTGATCGAACTTCTGCGATTAATAAATTAAAAGTAGCGCTCGATGAAATGGTCATTGATGGTTTCACTACTACGGCTGATTTTCTATATGCAGTATTAAGTTACCCACTATATGCAGAAGGAAATGCAGAAGAAGTTGATATTAAATTCCTTGAAAAGCATGAAATTGTTAAAGGGGTGGAATTATGATAAAAGTTGATTTGAACAGTGATTTAGGTGAAGCATTTGGTAACTATTCATTTGGAGGCGATAAAGATATTATTCCTTTAATTACATCTGCTAATATAGCTTGTGGTTTTCATGCGGGTGATGAAAATGTAATGAATCAGACAGTAAAATTTGCTAAAGAAAATCATGTGAGTATTGGTGCTCATCCTGGACTTCCAGATTTAAAAGGGTTTGGACGAAGAAAAATGGATATCGATCCAACTGAAGTATATAATCTAATAGTTTATCAATTAGGAGCTTTAGAAGGTTTCTGTAAAATACATCAAACTCGAATTAATCATGTTAAACCACATGGGGCGCTTTATAATATGGGCACTAAGAATAAAGATATTGCGAAAGCAATCGCAAAAGCAGTATACGATTTTGATTCTTCTATAGTGCTTGTTGGTTTAGCCAATTCGTTATTAATATCTGAAGCTAAAGTAATTGGACTGAAAACAGCTTCTGAGGTATTTGCTGATAGACGGTACGAAGATAATGGCCAATTAGTTAGCCGTAATGAACCAGATGCAGTCATTACTGATACTGATGAAGCACTAAAGCAAGTTTTAAAGATGGTGACTGAAAACAAAGTGTTAAGTCGCAATGGAAAAGAAATTGATTTGGAAACAGATACAATATGTGTCCACGGTGATGGTAAACACGCACTGGAATTTGTTACACAAATAAGAAAAAAATTAACGAAAGAAGGCATTGATATTCAATCCTTATAAGGGGGGTTTCTAATGGGAGAAAATTTAAATCAAAAACAAGATAAAGGCAATTTTAAATTTACAAAAAATCATAGACGCTTACTTTATGGTTCTGTATTTTTAATGGCTACTTCAGCCATAGGACCTGCATTTTTAACTCAAACTGCTGTGTTTACAGCAGAATTTTATGCAAGTTTTGCTTTTGCAATCTTGATATCTATATTAATTGATATTGGAGCTCAAATTAATATTTGGCGTGTTTTAGTTGTAACAGGATTACGTGGCCAAGAAGTGTCTAATAAAGTATTACCTGGATTAGGAACATTAATTTCAATATTGATTGCTTTTGGAGGTCTTGCTTTTAATATTGGCAACATAGCTGGTGCTGGATTAGGACTAAATGCAATGTTTGGACTCGATGTCAAATGGGGAGCAGCAATTACAGCCATTTTTTCAATTTTAATATTTGTCAGTAAAAGTGGTCAAAAAATTATGGATGTTGTTACAATGATTTTAGGAGTAGTAATGATATTAGTAGTAGCCTATGTCATGGTCGTTTCTAATCCTCCATACGGCGATGCACTAATCCATACAGTTGCACCAGAACATCCTATTAAATTAATTTTACCAATCATTACTCTAGTAGGTGGAACTGTAGGTGGATACATCACATTTGCTGGTGCACATAGATTACTTGATTCTGGAATGAAAGGTAAAGAATTTTTACCTTTTGTGAATCGTTCAGCTATTGCAGGTATCTTAACTACAGGTATTATGAGAACATTATTATTCTTAGCAGTACTTGGAGTTGTAGTGACAGGTGTTACTTTAAGTGCAGATAATCCGCCAGCATCAGTATTTGAGCATGCAATCGGACCAATAGGAAAAAATATTTTTGGTGTTGTCATTTTCGCAGCTGCAATGTCTTCAGTGATTGGTTCAGCATATACAAGCGCAACTTTTTTAAAAACATTACATAAATCATTATTTAATAAAAATAATTTAATTGTAATTATCTTTATTGTGACTTCAACTATAATTTTTCTTTTAATTGGAAAACCAATTAGTTTATTGATTATTGCAGGAGCAATAAATGGATGGATTTTACCGATTACTTTGGGTGCTATATTGATAGCGAGTAGGAAAAAATCAATTGTTGGAGATTACAAACATCCAACGTGGATGCTAGTATTTGGTATTGTAGCAGTTATTGTTACCATTGTAACAGGTATATTCTCACTACAAGATTTAGCCACTTTATGGAAAGGTTAATCATTAATAACAACATAAATTAAGATGTTAAAAATTAACTGTCGACGGTGTTTCACTGTATCGGCAGTTTTTTTATTAAATTATTTTTGAGATTATTTTAATAGAAAAAGTTAGTCGTGATGTACTAAAAATTATGTTAGAATAACATGTGCTAAGATTAAAATTGAGGTGTAAATATGATTGGAATTATTGGAGCTATGGAAGAAGAGGTAGCGATTTTAAAAAATAAATTAATAAATTTAAATGAGATTGTAGTGGCTCATGTGAAATTTTATCGTGGTCAAATAAATAATAAAGAAGTTGTCTTAACACAAAGTGGAATTGGAAAAGTAAATGCTGCAATATCTACAACATTATTAATAGAAAAATTTAATCCTACATTGATTATAAACACAGGTTCTGCTGGTGCTTTAGATGAAAGTTTATCAGTTGGAGATATTTTAATTAGTAATAATGTGATGTACCATGATGTAAATGCAACTGCTTTTGGATACGAAATCGGTCAAATACCTCAAATGCCAGCTCAATTTGAAGCGAGTAAACAATTACTACAATTAACTGAAAAAGTTGTAAAACAACAAAATTTAACCGCTAAAATTGGTCAAATTGTAAGTGGAGATAGCTTTATAGGCAGTAGTGAACAACGATTGAACATTAAACGACAATTTTCAAATGCTATGGCAGTTGAAATGGAAGCAACAGCTATTGCACAAACATGTTATCAGTTTAATTTACCTTTTATTGTCACTCGTGCTGTTTCCGATTTAGCCAATGGTGAAGCAGAAATATCATTTGAAGAGTTTCTAGGTAAAGCCGCCCAGTCATCAAGTAACATTGTTGAACAATTAGTTAAAGAAATACAAAATTAAATGATTTAAAGGTGAAATAAATGGGATTAATTAAAAAATATTTTATGCCTAATGATTATGTGCAAACTGTATTTGAAATTGATATTGAAAAGTTAGCAAGTTTAGGATTTAAAGGTATCATTACAGATTTAGATAATACATTAGTAGGTTGGGATGTTAAAACACCAACGAAAGAAATACAAAAATGGTTTAAAAAGGCAAATGATTTAGGTTTAACAATTACTATAGTATCAAATAATAATGAAAAACGTGTTTCAGGTTTTTCGAAAGATTTAGATGTTGATTTTATTTTTAAAGCTAGAAAGCCGATGGGAAGAGCTTTCAAAAAGGCAATAAATCACATGAATATCAAACCAGAAGAAACGATTGTTATAGGTGATCAAATGCTTACAGACGTGCTTGGTGGCAATAATAATGGTCTATATACAATCATGGTAGTACCTGTTAAAAAAACAGATGGATTTTTAACTAAATTAAATAGAATTATCGAACGTCGCTTATTAAACTATTTTAAAAGAAAAGGTTATATTACATGGGAGGAAAATTGATTGGATGAAACTTTAAAGTGTATTGGTTGTGGTGCTCCTCTACAATCTGAAGATAAAAATGCACCAGGATATGTACCTGAACATAATTTATTTAGAGACGATGTTATATGTCAACGTTGTTTTAGATTAAAAAATTATAACGAAATCCAAGATGTAGGCATGGATAGTGAAGATTTTTTAAATTTATTAAATGGATTATCTGATAGACAAGGGATTATCGTTAATGTAGTCGATATTTTTGACTTTGAAGGATCGTTTATTAACGCTTTAAAACGAATTGTAGGAAATAAGAAAATCATTTTGGCTGCAAATAAATTAGATCTTTTACCTAAACAAATTAACAAACGCCGTGTAAAAGAATGGTTAAAAAGAACGGCTAGAAAGTATGGATTAGAAGCTGAAGAAGTCGTATTAATATCAGCTCATAAAGGATGGGGTATTGACGCACTCTTAGAATCAATCAATCGTTTTAGAAATCATCAAGATGTTTATATCGTTGGTACCACAAATGTTGGTAAATCAACTTTGATCAATAAACTTATTGAGCAAAGTGTAGGCGAAAAAGATGTCGTTACAACATCAAGATTTCCAGGTACTACATTAGATATGATTGATATTCCTTTAGATGAGAAAACATTTATGTATGATACACCTGGTATTATACAAGCACATCAAATGACACATTATGTCACTGAAAAAGAACTAAAAGTGATTATTCCCAAAAATGAAATTAAACAACGTGTATTTCAATTAAATGAGGGACAGACTTTATTCTTTGGTGGGCTAGCTAGAATAGATTATATTTCTGGTGGAAAACGACCACTTGTATGTTATTTTTCTAATGACCTAAATATTCATAGAACTAAAACAGAAAAGGCAAATGATTTATGGCGAAATCAAATAGGAGAATTATTAACTCCACCTAGTAATCCTGAAAACTTCAATATAAGTGATATGAAAGCTGTACGTCTAGAAACTGGAAAAGAAAAACGTGACATTATGATTTCTGGATTAGGATTTATTACAATTGAAGCAGGTGCAAAAGTGATTGTGCGTGTTCCTAAAAGTGTTGATGTTATTTTACGACAATCTATTATGTAGGGAGGAATCACGATGAAATTTGCAGTAATAGGAGATCCGGTTTCGCATTCATTATCACCAGTAATGCATAATACAAATTTTAAAGCGTTAGGTCTAAATGACACTTACGAGACTTTGCATATACCAGTTCAAGATTTCGATAATATTAAAGAAATAATAAATGAAAAAAATTTAAATGGCTTTAATATTACCATTCCTCATAAGGAACGTATTATTCCATTCTTAGATGGCATTGATGAACAAGCTAGTGCTGTTGGTGCAGTGAATACTGTAAAAATAGAAGGAAAGAAATGGATTGGCTATAATACTGATGGTCTTGGATATGTTAAAGGATTAAAACAAATATATCCTGATTTATCTAATGCATATATTTTAATTCTTGGAGCTGGTGGCGCAAGTAAAGGAATTGCATATGCACTTTCACAATGTGTAAAACCTAAATTAACTGTAGCAAATAGAACTATGAGTCGCTTTGAGAATTGGAAACTAGACATTAACGCGATTACACTAATACAAGCTGAACAATATCTTGATGAATTTGATATTATTATTAATACAACATCAGCAGGTTTAGATAATAATAAGGATAGTGTAATTCGTCTTGACCAGTTATCACCGAATACATTGGTGAGTGACATTATTTATATTCCTTATAAGACACCATTTTTACAACAAGCTGAAGAGAGAGGCAATCCTATTTATAACGGTCTAGATATGTTTGTATATCAAGGTGCTGAAAGCTGTAAAATATGGACTGGCAAAGACGCTAAAATTAAAGAAATGAAATTAGCAGTTTTAAATCAATTAAAAGGAGAATAATATGCTAACAGGTAAACAAAAAAGATATTTAAGAAGTTTGGCACATAACATTGATCCAATTTTTCAAATAGGTAAAGCTGGGATTAATGATAATATGATTAGCCAAATTGATGAAACACTTGAAAATAGAGAATTAATTAAAATTCATGTACTTCAAAATAATTTTGATGATAAAAATGATTTAGCACAAACGCTAAGTCAAGCTACTAATAGTGAAGTGGTTCAAGTCATTGGATCTATGATCGTCATTTATAGAGAATCTCAAGAAAATAAAGAAATTTCATTACCATAATTCTATGAAAAAAATAGTTTTATATGGTGGACAATTCAATCCTATTCATACAGCACATATGTTAGTAGCTAATGAAGTATTTCATAAAATTAATCCTGATGTATTTTATTTTTTACCAAGTTATATGGCTCCACTTAAAGAACATAACGATTATTTAGATGCCCAATATCGTATTAAAATGATATATATGGTAATCGAAAAATTGGGCTTTGGAAATATTTGTTATGCTGAATTAGAAAGAAAAGGCCAAAGTTATACGTATGATACATTAAAATCTTTGATTGACCAACAACCTTACGATAAGTTTTACTTTATTATAGGATCAGATCAATACGATCAACTTGACAAATGGTATAAAATAGACGAATTAAAACAGATGATTACCTTTATAGTAGTAAATAGAGAAAAAAACACTCAAATGGTTGATGAAAATATGATTTCCATAACTATTCCAAGAATGGATATTAGTTCATCAATGATTAGACAACGTGTAAAAGATAAAAAAACAATTGAAATTTTAGTCCCTCGAAATGTTAGTAAATATATTAGAGAGGAAGGATTCTATGAACACTAAAGAAGCGAAAAAACTTATTGAAAATAAATTGCCTGAAAAACGTTTTAAACATTCTCTTAGAGTAGCTGAAACAGCAGTTAAACTTGCTGAAATTTACGATGGAGATAAAGACAAGGCAGAGTTAGCAGGTATTTTACACGATTATTGTAAATATGATGATTTAGGAAAAATGTATCAAGTCGTTCGCCAATATGACTTAGATAGCAACTTACTAAGTTATGGAAGTGAAATTCTTCATGGTCCTGTGTGTGCAGCTTTAATGAAAGCCAATTATAATATAGAAGATGAAGAAATTTTATTAGCTATTAAATATCATACTACTGGTCGAAAAGAGATGACAAAAACTGAAAAATTAGTATTTATTGCTGACTATATAGAACCCGGTAGAAAAACCCCAGGAGTTGAAGAAATTAGAGATATGGCATACAATCAAGGTAGCTTAGATAAAACAATATATGAAATATCAAAGCGTACAGTTTTATTTTTAATTAGTAAAGATATTACTGTTTATGGCTCTACGATTGAATGTTTAAATTATTATAACTATAGTGATCAAAAGATAAAGGATGATTAAATGAATTCGGAAGAATTATTGAATATTGCTGTCACAGCGACAGAAGATAAAAAAGCAGAAGATATTGTTTCTCTTAACATGCAAGGCATTAGTGATATGACTGATTATTTTGTAGTATGTCATGGTAACAATGAACGTCAAGTTCAATCAATTGCTAGAGCAGTGAAAGAAAAAGCGCATGAAAATGATATTGAAGTAAAACGCATGGAAGGTTACCAAAGTGCAAGATGGATCTTAATTGATTTAGCTGATGTTGTGGTTCATATTTTCCATAAAGATGAACGCAATTACTACAATATAGAGAAACTTTATCAAGATGCTCCAATAGAATCATATAATCAGGTAGCATATTAAAATGATGCAATATACTGAAATGAGTAAAGTGTATGATCAACTTACTCAAGATCAACCTTATGAAGAATGGTTCAATATTGTTAAGTATTATACAAGAACACTGCCTTCTAATGATTCAATAGATATTCTTGATATTGGTTGTGGTACTGGAAGTTTAACTCAGTTACTTCCTTCTATTGGAACGGTTACAGGCATGGATTTAAGTGCAGATATGTTATCTATTGCTGCGAATAAATCTAATCAAATTACTTGGTTAGAGGGTGACATGACCAATTTTTCATTAAATACAGCATATGATGTTGTAACAATATTTTGTGATTCACTGAATTATTTACCCGAAATTGAAGATATCGTAAATACTTTTAATTGTGTATTTAATCATTTGTCTGATTTAGGAATGTTTATATTTGATGTTCATACTACATACAAAATGAATACAGCATTTAATAATCAATGTTATATTGATGATAATGATGATATATTTTTAGCTTGGGAAGCTATAAAAGGTGAAGAACCTTATAGTGTTTATCATGATATGAGTTTCTTTTTAAAACATCATGATGGTAATTATCATCGTTTTAATGAATCACATTACCAAAGAACATTTGAAAAAGAATTCTATATTCGATTATTACAACAAATTGGGTTTAATCGTATCGAAACGTTTGTAGATTTTGACATCAATAATCATAATGAAAAAGGTGACAGATTATTTTTTGTTGCTTATAAATAAAATAAAGTAAACTCATCTTCTTATACGTTTATACATATAAGGAGATGAGTTTTTGTTTAAGTATAAAAATGAAATAATTCAATTATTAACTAAATTGAAGACCCATATCATTGTTATAATTGTAGGATTATTACTTTTTATTGTAATTATCATGCTTATGAAAGATAATGGGGCTTCAGAATATATGACAACGTCTAATGCTAATAATAGCCAATTTAATAATAAAAAAAGTAAAAATGATAATGATTCATCAACTCTTTCTAGGGAAGATTCAACTATTTATGTAGATGTCAAAGGGGCTGTTAAATCACCAAATGTTTATGAAATGAAAAAGAATGATAGAGTTAAAGATGTACTAAAAAAAGCCCAAGTTTTAGAAAATGCTGATATCACAAAAATCAATTTATCTGAAAAACTTACTGATCAAAAAATGATTTATATACCTAATAAAAATGAATCGAAAATAAGCGATATACCCATTAATCAGAGTAATTTAAGCAATTCTGAAAATATTAAAGTTAATCTTAACACAGCAAATGAAAGTGAATTGCTAAAAGTTCCTGGTATAGGACCTACTAAAGTAAAAGAGATTATTAAATATAGAGAGGAAAAAGGTCAATATAATAAAGTTGAAGATTTGAAACAAGTGAGAGGGATTGGCGGAAAAACTTTCGAAAAACTTAAAGATTACTTTACTACATAAATTAAATTGGAAGAAATTTTAATATAAATTATAATAGATATATATTTTTAAGGAGTTGAACTTTATGGATAGAATAAAATGGGACGAATATTTTATGGCACAAAGTCATTTACTTGCACTTCGTTCTACATGCCAAAGACTATCAGTAGGTGCAACAATTGTAAAGGACAATAGAATAATTGCCGGAGGTTATAATGGCTCAGTGGCAGGAGAAGTTCACTGCATTGATGTCGGATGTTTAATAGAAGATGGTCATTGTATTAGAACAATCCACGCTGAAATGAATGCATTGCTACAATGTGCAAAACAAGGCGTATCATCAGAAAATGCAACGATATATGTAACACATTTTCCTTGTTTAAACTGTACTAAATCGATTATTCAAGCAGGTATTAAAAAAATATACTATGCAAAAGACTATCATAACCATGAATATGCTATTAAATTATTAAATCAAGCAGGTATAGAGTACGAAAAAATACCATTTTCTGCTAAAAAAATAGCTGAATTTTTAACTAACGAATGATTTTTGTTTTATATGCACTTTCTTTTTTAAGTGGTATATTATGGGTTCAACTTAAATTATTTTCAATTTTAATATTCACTATAATATTAATTATTATGTATCAAAAGAGTATTCCTTTATACCACTATTTGTTAATTTTATCGTTTTTCTTTCTGGCTCTATTTCAAATACATCATACTTTGAAAACAAATCACTTAGTACTCCAAAATTTAAAAGTCCACAGTAATATAAACTCAAAAGTAATTTTTCAAAATAATATAAAGCAGTTTAATCAACTTATTAAAGGACAATTTCTATATAATAATAACCTTTATCACTTTACCTTTAAAAGTGCATATTTGAAAGCTGAAGATTTAAAAAATCGAGAGTGTAAAATTAATGGTAATATCACGAATAGTATTCATAATGAAACTTATGTTTATATCAATCAATTAGATGATAAACATTGTACTAAGATTAGTCACATAAATTTTATAAATAAACACATAAATTATATTAAAAACAAGTTATATCATTCTTCGTTAAAATACCCCGAGAGAGTTTTAGCTTTGATTACTGGAGATACTAGTGCAATAGATACAGAATACTTAGATACAGTTAAAGCCATAGGTATTTATCATTTACTTGCTGTCAGTGGATCACATGTTGCTACTATCATTTATATAATTCACTATAGTCTGGTTAGATTTAATATTCCTAAATTATTTATTCGAATTTCTATTATTATAATACTAATACTATTTATCTTTTATACCAATTTTGCACCAAGTGCTTTAAGAGCAGTTTTAACTACTATTACTTTCTTTATAATTCCAAAGCCTTTTAAAACTTCTTCTACTAGCGTATTGTCGTTAGTCTTTTTAATTATGGCCATTTGGAATATGAATTTTGTTTATGATATCGGTTTTCAATTTTCATTCATTATTTCATTTTTTATACTTCTTTCTATGCCACTATTTAATAATCAATCAAATTTAAAGAATTACATTTATATAACAATTATCGCTCAATTTTCATCAATGATTATTAGTATCTATCACTTTAATCAGTTTCAATGGATTGGATTTATTTCTAATGTAATATTTGTTCCATTATATTCTTTTATTATTTTTCCACTTGCTATTGTTTTATTTACTTTCTATCATATCTTCAATGACTTACAATTATTAAATTGGATTGCAAATCATTTGTTTGAATTACATGATAAAATAATGCAACTGTTCATTTTATTTAGAAATTATCAAATAACTATCGCTGATCAATCAAATTTAAGTCTACTTTGTTGTTTCATTCTATTAACTCTATCAACTATATTTATATGTTATAAAAGATTTAAATCTTTCTTAATTATAATTATCCTATTTGTATTATTTATACATTTAATTAATCAACCATTAGCTACGACTTTCACTGCTCTAAATGTCGGTCAAGGTGACAGTTTTCTCTTTCAAACAAAAAATAATGAAACCGTAATGGTAGATACTGGCGGTAAGGTTGTTCAATCAAATAGTAAAGATAATCATAATACTTCGAAATATCATATTATGCCTACTTTAAAATCTAGAGGAATCTCACAAATTGATTACCTAATTCTTACTCATCCACATAATGATCATATAGGCGAATTTCCTTATTTAGTTCAAAATATAAGAATTAAAAATTTATATTTATATACAAAAAGTTATTCAGTAGAACAAATTAAAACTATAAATACACTTTGTAACATGTATCATATAAAACTTATTGATGTATCAAAAATTAATAATATACAAATGAAAGACAGCAAAATTTCTTTTTTAAATGCTTTTATTGACTCAATTGAAGACAAAAATGCACAAAGTATAATTTCATTAATAGAGTACAAAAATTATAAGTTATTATTGATGGGAGATGCTATTGAAGAAAATGAAAATTTATTATTAAAGAAATATCATTTGCCTTTAATTGATGTTTTAAAAGTTGGTCATCATGGCAGTAAAACAAGTAGTTCAAAAAAATTTTTGAAAGTTATCCAACCTAAAATAAGTATAATTTCAAGTGGAAAAAATAATAGCTTTCATTTACCTAATAATGAAACGATAGATAAATTAGAAAAAATTAATTCACATATTTATAATACTCAAACTGATGGAGAAATCACTTTAAATTTAGATAACCAACTAATATCATCCTTGAATAGAAATTAATGATGGAGAATAATAATTACACAATGCTATAATAATTTAATGGTAGAATTTTGAAAGGGTGCAAGTTTAAATGGCTAATAATATAATGGCTATATACGGAGAAGTGCCAGAATTAGTTGAGAAAAAAAGTAATGAGATCGTAGAAAGTTACTTAGATGAAAAAAAAGACGATTTTAACTATGTTAAATATAATCTGTATGATACAAGTTTTAATCAGATTATCGAAGAAGCATTAACAATGCCTTTTATTTCAGAGAAAAAAGCAATTGTTGTTAAAAATGCTTTTATCTTTACGGGAGAAAAAGTTGCAAAAGATATCCAACCGAATAACGAACAAGTTAACGAATTTTTAGAAAAATACGATGGAGAAAACTTTATCGTGTTTGAAGTATATCAAAATAAATTAGATGAAAGAAAAAAAGTTACTAAGACTTTAAAAAAGACAAGTAAACTAGCTAAAGTTGAACAGATGTCTGAACAAGAGATTAAAAATTGGATAAAAAATAAACTTTATGAAAACTTTAAAGATATTAAACAAGATGCATTAGATTTATTTATAGAATTAACTGGTATTAATTTTAATGTAGTTTCACAAGAATTAGAAAAAATCATTTTATTCTTAGGAGACCGAACAACTATAAATAAGAAAGACGTTGAAGAGATTATTAATAGAAGTTTAGAACAAAATGTTTTTCTTTTAACTGAATATATACAAAAGGAAGAAAAATATAAAGCCGTTCAACTTGTTAGAGATTTAATAGTAATGAAGGAGGAACCTATTAAACTATTAGCACTGATAACAAGTAATTATCGATTATATTATCAATGTAAAATTCTAAGTGGAAAAGGATATAGCGGACAACAAATCGCTAAAACAATTAATGTGCACCCATATCGCGTTAAATTAGCTCTAAAACAAGTAAAACATTATCAATTAACTCATTTATTAAATATTATTGATCAATGTGCAGAAACTGATTATAAGTTAAAATCATCTTATATGGATAAACAATTGATTTTAGAATTATTTATTCTTTCATTATAAAAAAAGTTCAAGCTAGTCGCTTGAACTTTTTTTATAATTATTTGCTTGAAGACATTAATTGAGATTTAATGCGGTCAGCTTTGTTTGAATGAATTAAGTTACTGTGTGCAGCTTTATCAACTGATTTAATTGCGAAGTTAACTAATTCGGCTTTGTTATCAGCATTATTTTCAATTGCTGATTTAGCATTTTTCACTGCAGTACGCATAGCGTTTTTTTGTGAAATATTACGTGCTTCAGCAGTTTCAGTTGTTCTCACACGTTTAATAGCAGATTTAATATTTGGCATTACTGTCACCTCCTAAAAGTGATCTAAGCATATCAAATTTTATTTTGATTACAACAAGAAATATTTTATCAAAACATGAATATTTGTGCAATCATTTATTAACATTAAACATATTAATTTACAAAAAGAATGATATTAGGTATTGGAAACCTTTGTGCAACACTTTATAATTGTTATGTAGTTTAAGAAAAATCTTAAATTAAAGAATCTTTAGATGATGGTTCTTTTCTTTTAAATTTGCAAATAATGATTAAAAACGATATTATGTCAAAGATGTATACATATACGGGTAAATTTATGAAAGCGAGAATGATAAGTTATGGATATGCAAGAACGCTATAACCGAAGAGATAATATAAGAAACTTTTCTATAATTGCTCATATTGATCATGGTAAATCAACGTTAGCAGATAGAATTTTAGAAAATACTAAATCTGTTGAAACTAGAGAAATGCAAAATCAATTACTTGATTCAATGGATCTTGAAAGAGAACGTGGTATTACAATTAAATTAAATGCTGTTAGATTAAAATATGAAGCTAAAGATGGACAGACTTATACATTTCATTTAATCGATACTCCAGGGCACGTCGATTTCTCATATGAAGTTTCTCGTTCATTAGCTGCATGTGAAGGCGCTATATTAGTAGTTGACGCTGCACAAGGTATAGAAGCTCAAACTCTTGCCAATGTTTACTTAGCACTAGATAATGATTTAGAACTATTACCGGTTGTAAATAAAATAGATCTACCTGCAGCTGAACCTGAAAGAGTAAAGCAAGAATTAGAAGACGTTATTGGCTTAGATAAAGATGATGTTGTGTTAGCAAGTGCTAAATCAAATATTGGTATAGATGAAATTTTAGAACAAATCGTAGAAGCCATTCCCCCACCAGAAGGAGATCCTAGTGCACCGCTTAAAGCTCTTATTTTTGATTCAGAGTACGATCCTTATCGTGGTGTTATTTCTTCTATTCGAGTAATGGAAGGTGTAGTAAAAGCTGGAGATCGTATCAAAATGATGGCAACAGGAAAAGAGTTTGAAGTTACTGAGGTAGGGATTAATACTCCTAAACAATTACCAGTTGAAGAACTTACTGTTGGTGATGTTGGATATATTATTGCAAGTATTAAAAATGTCGACGATTCACGTGTTGGTGATACTATCACTCATGCAGATAGACCAGCAGATGCTCCTTTAAAAGGATATAAAAAGATGAACCCAATGGTTTATTGCGGATTGTTCCCAATTGATAATAAAGATTATAATGATTTAAGAGAAGCTCTTGAAAAACTTCAGTTAAATGATGCATCATTAGAATTCGAACCAGAATCATCACAAGCATTAGGTTTTGGATTTAGAACTGGATTCTTAGGTATGTTACATATGGAAATCATACAAGAAAGAATTGAAAGAGAGTTTGGAATAGAATTAATAGCTACTGCACCTTCAGTTATATATAAATGTGAAATGAATGATGGTTCAGAAGTTACAGTTGATAATCCAGCTCAAATGCCTGAACGTGATAGAATTAAAGCGATTTATGAACCATATGTAAAAGCGACAATGATGGTGCCAAATGACTATGTTGGAGCAGTAATGGAATTATGTCAACGTAAACGCGGACAATTTATAAACATGGATTACTTAGATGATATACGAGTGAATATAGTCTATGAAATCCCACTGTCTGAAGTTGTGTTTGATTTCTTTGACCAATTAAAATCTAATACAAAAGGCTATGCTTCTTTTGATTATGAATTTATAGAAAATAAAGAAAGTAATTTAGTTAAAATGGATATTCTATTAAATGGTGATAAAGTAGACGCACTTAGCTTTATCGTTCACAGGGATTTTGCATATGAACGAGGAAAAGCTCTTGTTGAAAAATTAAAAACACTTATTCCTAGACAACAATTCGAAGTTCCAGTTCAAGCTGCAATTGGTCAAAAAATTGTAGCCCGAACTAATATTAAATCTATGGGTAAAAACGTGTTATCTAAGTGTTATGGTGGAGATATCAGTCGTAAACGAAAATTGCTAGAAAAACAAAAAGCTGGTAAAGCAAAAATGAAAGCTGTTGGTAATGTAGAAATACCACAAGATGCTTTCTTAGCTGTTCTTAAAATGGATGATGAATAAATTATTAATGCGAGGCTGGAACACACAAACATGCGTTCCAACCTCGTTTGTGTTTTTAAAAAACTTGAAATGAGGGTGTAATCATGTCAATAAAAAGTGCATATATTCATATACCATTTTGCGTTAGAATTTGTACTTATTGTGATTTTAATAAGTACTTCATCAACAAACAACCGGTAGATGAGTATATTTCTGCATTAATAAAAGAAATGAAAACAAGTGAAATTAGAAATCTTGAAACAATGTATGTTGGAGGAGGTACACCTACATCTTTAAATGACAAGCAACTTGAAAGACTTTTAAAAGCAATAAATTCCACTTTTACAATTAAAGGTGAATATACGTTTGAAGCAAACCCCGATGAACTAACATTAGATAAAGTGAAATTACTGAAATCATACGGTGTAAATAGAATTTCAATGGGTGTACAAACATTTAAGCCTGAATTACTAAAAATTTTAGGTAGAACACATCAAACTCAAGATATATATAATGCTGTTGACTATGCTAGAAAAGTAAATATTGAATCAATTAGTTTGGACTTAATGTATCATTTACCAACTCAAACATTAGAAGATTTTTCAGAGAGTCTAAATAGAGCAATACAAATGGATATAGATCATATTTCAAGTTATGGATTAATTTTAGAACCTAAAACACAATTTTATAATATGTATAGAAAAGGTAAACTGAAATTGCCAAACGAAGATCTGGGTGCTGAAATGTACCAATATTTAATGAATGTTTTAGGAGAAACTTCATTTAAACAATATGAAATTTCAAATTTTGCTAAGTCTCATCATGAATCAAGACATAATATGACTTATTGGTTAAATGAAGAATATTATGGTTTTGGAGCAGGCGCAAGTGGATATGTAAATGGTGAGCGTTATTCGAATCTCAATCCTGTTAATCATTACATCAATGCTATTAACAATCATCGACGACCTATTTTAACGTCCAATTTTCCTACTCAGTCAGAAAGAATGGAAGAAGAAATGTTTTTAGGATTAAGAATGAATAAAGGTGTCAATAAAGAAAAATTTCTTTCAAAGTTTGGTACATCAATTGATAAAGTATTTGGTAAGAAAATAGATGATCTAAAAAGGAAGCATTTACTCCATGAAAAAGATAATCATGTTTCTTTGACAAATAGGGGAAAAATCATTGGAAATGAAGTTTTTGAAGCATTTTTATTAAATTAATAATTTTTTTAAAAATAAGAGTTTTAACGTTGACTTACTTTGACCAATTTGTTAAATTATAATTAGCACTTGAGATAAAAGAGTGCTAATGAGGTGAAGACATGATTACAAATAGACAATTAAGCATTTTAAATGCAATTGTTGAAGATTATGTTGATTTAGGACAACCGATAGGTTCTAAAACCTTAATTGATAGACATAACTTAAATGTAAGCCCAGCTACTATTAGAAATGAAATGAAACATTTAGAAGAATTGAGTTTTTTAGAAAAAAGACATTCTTCTTCTGGGCGTGCACCTTCTGAACAAGGTTTTAGATTATACGTCAATCAATTGTTAAAACAGACATCTCATCAAAAACAAAATAAAGTTCAACGTTTAAATCAACTTTTGATTGAGAATCATTATGATATTTCCTCAGCACTTAGTTATTTTGCTAATGAATTATCAATAAAATCTCAATATGCAACGTTGGTTGTTCGACCTAATCACAAAACAGATATTATAAATAATGTTCATTTGATTCGTGCAAATTCGTCTATAATTATAATGGTCATCATCTATAATTCTGGACATGTAGAACATTTACATTTAAGTGTATCAATGAAGTTTGATGATGATAGATTGATCAGTATTTCAAATTTTTTGACTGATAATTATAATAAACGTCAATATAATTTTAATAAGAAATTAAAACAATTCACAAATTCTATAGAGGAACAATCCTTTATAAACGAATTAACTATCATGTTAACTTCTCATCTCCATAAACAAAGTAATAGCATTTTTATGGGGGGGAAGGTTAAACTTATTGATGCACTGAACGAAACCAATGTTTCTTCTATTCAGCCAATCTTACAATATTTAGAATCAGAAAAAATCATTGAATTACTTGAAGATATTTCTTCATCTGAAATCAATGTTAAAATTGGCCACGAAATAGATGAAGGGTTAAGTGATATTTCAATTATAACGAGCCAGTACCATTTTGATGATGCACTAAAAGGACAAATTGCGGTTATCGGACCAACTGCAATGCATTATCAAAATGTGATTCAATTACTTAATCAAATATGGTGAATCTAATTGTAATTATATTGGAGGGCATAAAATGACAGAAAAAGACGAATCAGTGAAAAATAACACTGAAACTACTAAAGAAAATGAAGCAATTAAAAATGAAACTTCATCTTCTTATGATGTAGAAAATAATAATTCTGAAGAAGAATTAAATAATGAATCTACTTCTGAAAGTAATAATGATCAATCTAAAGAAGATGAAATTCAACAATTACAATTAAAAGCAGATGAAAATGAAGAAAAATATTTAAGATTATATGCTGAATTCGAAAATTATAAGCGTCGAATTCGAAATGAAAATGAAACGAACAAAAAATATCAAGCTCAACGTGTGCTTACTGATATTTTACCTACTATTGATAATATTGAACGTGCACTTCAAATTGAAGGTGATGACGAATCATTTAAATCACTCAAAAAAGGCGTTCAAATGGTTCATGAAAGCTTATTAAGAGCATTAAAAGACAATGGTTTAGAAGAAATTGAATCTGAAGGTCAAGAATTCGATCCAAATTTCCATCAAGCTGTTGTTCAAGATGATAATCCTGATTTTAATTCTGGTGAAATTACTCAAGAATTACAAAAAGGGTATAAATTGAAAGATAGAGTTTTAAGACCATCTATGGTTAAAGTTAATCAATAAGATTTGAAATTAAAATAAAATTTTAAAACTGGAGGAATTTTATTATGAGTAAAGTAATAGGTATTGACTTAGGTACTACAAATTCATGCGTATCTGTATTAGAAGGAGACGAACCTAAAGTAATTCAAAATCCTGAAGGTGCTAGAACTACTCCATCAGTTGTAGCATTTAAAAATGGTGAAACTCAAGTAGGTGAAGTTGCTAAACGTCAAGCAATCACTAACCCAAACACTGTACAATCTATCAAACGTCATATGGGTACAGATTATAAAGTTGATATTGACGGTAAATCATATACACCTCAAGAAATCTCAGCAATGATTTTACAAAACTTAAAAAATACTGCTGAAAGTTATTTAGGAGATAAAGTAGATAAAGCAGTAATTACTGTTCCTGCTTACTTCAATGATGCTGAACGTCAAGCTACTAAAGATGCTGGTAAAATTGCTGGTTTAGAAGTAGAACGTATCATTAATGAACCAACAGCTGCAGCATTGGCTTATGGGTTAGATAAAACTGAACAAGATCAAAAAGTTTTAGTATTTGACTTAGGTGGCGGTACTTTTGACGTTTCTATTCTTGAACTAGGTGACGGTGTATTTGAAGTATTATCAACTGCTGGTGATAACAAACTTGGTGGTGACGACTTTGACCAAGTGATTATTGACTATTTAGTATCTGAATTCAAAAAAGAAAATGGTGTTGACTTATCACAAGATAAAATGGCGTTACAACGTCTTAAAGACGCTGCAGAAAAAGCTAAAAAAGACTTATCTGGTGTATCTCAAACACAAATTTCATTACCATTTATTTCAGCTGGAGAAAATGGTCCATTACACTTAGAAATCAACTTAACTCGTTCTAAATTTGAAGAATTAGCTGATTCATTAATCAGAAGAACAATGGAACCAACTCGTCAAGCTCTTAAAGATGCAGGCTTATCTACATCTGAAATTGATGAAGTTATCTTAGTTGGTGGTTCAACTCGTATTCCTGCAGTACAAGAAGCAGTTAAAAATGAAATTGGTAAAGACCCTCATAAAGGTGTAAACCCAGATGAAGTTGTTGCAATGGGTGCTGCTATCCAAGGTGGCGTAATCACTGGTGATGTTAAAGACGTTGTATTATTAGACGTAACTCCTTTATCATTAGGTATCGAAATTATGGGTGGTCGTATGAATACGTTAATTGAACGTAATACAACTATTCCAACATCAAAATCTCAAGTATATTCAACAGCAGCAGACAATCAACCAGCAGTAGACATTCACGTATTACAAGGTGAGCGTCCAATGGCTTCAGATAACAAAACATTAGGCAGATTCCAATTAACTGATATTCCACCAGCTCCACGTGGTGTACCTCAAATTGAAGTCACATTTGATATTGATAAAAATGGTATCGTAAACGTTACTGCAAAAGACTTAGGTACAAATAAAGAACAAAATATCACTATTCAATCAAGCTCTGCGTTATCTGACGAAGAAATTGATCGTATGGTTAAAGATGCTGAAGAAAACGCTGAGGCAGATAAAAAACGTCGTGAAGAAGTAGACTTAAGAAATGAAGCAGATAGCTTAGTATTCCAAGTTGAAAAAACAGTAAAAGACTTAGGCGAAAATATCAGTGAAGAAGATAAATCAAATGCTGAAAGCAAAAAAGATGCACTTAAATCAGCATTAGAAGGTCAAGATTTAGATGATATTAAAGCTAAAAAAGAAGAATTAGAACAAGTAATTCAAGAATTATCTGCTAAAGTATACCAACAAGCTCAACAAGCTCAACAACAAGCACAAGAACAAGATAGTTCACAACAATCAAATGACAGCAATGTTGAAGATGCTGAGTTCAAAGAAGTTAAAGACGACGAAGATAAAAAATAAAGCTAATCGTTTATAACGTTTACTATGTAAACCTTTATAAATAGAAGCCAAAAAGTCAAAGTCAATTGAACATTGGCTTTGACTTTTTCTTTTATAGTTAAGATACTGGAGTATGTGCTAAAATATTAAAATTTAGAAAAGGAGAGATACTTGTGGCTAAAAGAGATTACTATGAAGTTCTTGGTGTAAGTAAAGATGCTTCAAAAGATGAAATTAAAAAAGCATATCGTAAATTATCAAAAAAATATCATCCGGATATAAATAAAGAAGAAGGCGCTGATGAAAAATTTAAAGAAATTTCTGAAGCATATGAAATTCTAAGTGATGACAATAAACGTGCAAATTACGACCAATTTGGCCATAGTGGTGCCCAAGGTGGATTTGGTGGCCAAGGATTTGGCGGTCAAGACTTCAGTGGCTTCGGTGGAGGCTTTGAAGATATATTTAGTTCATTCTTTGGTGGTTCACGTCAAAGAGATCCAAATGCGCCTCGAAAAGGTGACGACTTACAATATACTATGACTTTAGAGTTTGAAGAAGCTGTTTTTGGTACTAAAAAAGAAATTTCTATTCGAAAAGACGTTACTTGTCATACATGTCATGGCGATGGTGCCAAACCAGGTACTAGTAAAAAAACATGTAGCTATTGTAATGGATCAGGTCATGTATCTGTCGAACAAAATACAATTTTAGGACGCGTGAGAACTGAACAAACTTGTCCTAAATGTGATGGCACTGGTCAAGAGTTTGAAGAACCATGTCCAACTTGTCATGGTAAAGGTACTGAAAATAAAACAGTAAAATTAGAAGTAACTGTACCTGAAGGTGTAGACAATGAACAACAAATTCGTCTTGCAGGTGAAGGTGCACCTGGCGAAAATGGTGGCCCACACGGTGATCTTTATGTAGTTTTCCGTGTTAAACCATCTGATAAATTCAGAAGAGACGGCGATGATTTATTCTATGAACTTAACGTTAGCTTCCCACAAGCTTCACTTGGCGATGAAATTAAAGTACCAACTCTAAAAAGTAATGTAATGCTTACGCTTCCTGCCGGTACTCAAAATGGAAAACAATTCCGTCTTAAAGAGAAAGGTGTTAAAAATGTTCACGGATATGGATATGGTGACTTATTTGTTAATATAAAAGTTGTCACACCAACTAAACTGACTGATAGACAAAAAGAATTAATGAGAGAATTTGCGGAAATCAGTGGTGAAAATCCAGAAGAACAACCTACTAATTTTAAAGACAAAGCTCGTAAATTCTTTAGAGGAGAGTAGTCATGAATTGGACAGAATTTGCAGTAACTGTAAATCATGAAGCTGAACCTTTCGTCACTGATTTGTTGGAAAACTATGGTTCAAATGGAGTAGTTATAGAAGATTCTGATGACTTAATTAATCAACCTGCTGATAAATTTGGTGAAATATACGAATTAAAAAAAGAAGATTACCCTGAGCATGGGGTGAGATTAAAAGCATACTTTAACGAGTTAAAATATAATACTCAATTTAAAGATAAATTAATAAATGAGATATTAAATATGGAACTTATAGACTCTTCGGTTGTTGAATTTTCAGAAAAGGTTATTGCTGAAGTAGATTGGGCAAATGAATGGAAAAATTATTTTCATCCTTTTAGAAGTTCTGAAAGATTTACGATTGTTCCAAGTTGGGAAGACTATTCTAAAGAATCAGAAGACGAGTTGTGTATAGAATTAGATCCTGGAATGGCATTTGGTACTGGAGATCACCCAACAACAAGTATGTGTTTAAAAGCAATTGAAAGTTATGTAACACCAGATTTCTCAGTCATTGATGTTGGCACAGGCTCTGGTATATTAAGTATCGCTAGTCATTTAATAGGTGTTAAAAGAATTAAGGCCTTAGATATAGACGAAATGGCTGTTAGTGTGGC
This sequence comes from Staphylococcus sp. CoH_129_LAB_1, assembly GCF_058191515.1. Taxonomy (NCBI): domain Bacteria; kingdom Bacillati; phylum Bacillota; class Bacilli; order Caryophanales; family Staphylococcaceae; genus Staphylococcus; species Staphylococcus sp. CoH_129_LAB_1. Next base: position 56,869 of record NZ_JBXWKZ010000008.1, read on the forward strand.
TAAAGAGAACTTCAGAAAAAATCATTGTGAAAATGCTATTGAAGCTGTTCCTGGTAATCTATTAAAAGAGGAAAATGAAAAATTTGATGTAGTTATCGCAAATATTTTAGCTCATATTATTGATGAAATGATTGAAGATGCTTATAATACTCTAAATGAAGACGGTTATTTTATAACTTCAGGTATTATAGAAGAAAAGCATGAAGATATACTTTCACATATGAAGCGTGTCGGATTTAATATTGTATCAATCAATCATGACAATGGATGGGTTTGCATTGTTGGTCAGAAAGTGAGTGAATAATTTGCAACGATACTTTATCAATCAAAACGCTGATGAAAATCAGCGTTTTTTTATTACCAATGAAGAAGATATACATCATATCAAGAATGTAATGAGAAATACGATTGGTAACAAAATTATAATTAATTTTAATGATAAAAAGGTATTTATTACTAAAATCACAAATATTAGTTCTAATCAAATTGAAGTTTCACCAATAAATCAATTGGATATCGATACTGAATTACCAGTTGATGTAACAATTTGTAGTGGTTTAATAAAAGCTGATAAATATGAATGGTTACTTCAAAAGAGTACTGAATTAGGAGCAAATCATTTTATTTCAGTGGGTATGGACAGATCAATAGTGAAACTACAAGAAAATAAGATTCAAAAGAAAATAGATAGATGGCAAAAAATTGTTAAAGAAGCTGCTGAACAAAGTTATAGACTTATTATTCCAGATGTTAATTTTCAGTCGAATTTAAAAGTAATTTATGATACCATAAATAATTATGACTATGTGTTAATAGCATATGAAGACGAAGCCAAACATGGTGAAAAAAGTCGATTTAAAAATATTTTAAACAACTTTCAAATGAATGATCGTGTGTTAATTATATTTGGACCTGAAGGCGGTTTTTCAGAAAAGGAAATCGACCTCTTTAGAGATGTGAGCTTAAACGTCGGTTTAGGTCCTAGAATATTAAGAGCAGAAACTGCGCCGCTATATGCGCTTAGTGCTATAAGTTTTGAGAAAGAATTGATGGGGTGAATTGAATGGCAACAGTAGCGTTTCATACTTTAGGTTGTAAAGTAAACCATTATGAAACTGAAGCAATATGGCAATTATTTAAAGATGCTAATTATGATAGAGTAGATTTCGAAACAAATGCAGATGTATATGTGATTAATACTTGTACAGTGACTAATACAGGTGATAAAAAAAGTAGACAAGTTATTAGAAGAGCAATTCGTCGTAATCCTGATGCAGTAGTATGTGTTACAGGTTGTTATGCACAAACATCTTCTGCAGAAATTATGGATATTCCAGGCGTCGATGTCGTTGTTGGTACTCAAGACAGACATAAATTACTTGGTTATATTGATCAATTTAGAGAAGAACGTCAACCAATTAATGGCGTTGGAAATATCATGAAAAATCGTACATATGAAGAACTAGATGTACCATACTTTACGGATAGAACTCGTGCATCTCTAAAAATTCAAGAAGGTTGTAATAACTTTTGTACGTTTTGTATTATTCCCTGGGCACGTGGTTTAATGCGCTCCAGAGATCCTAAAAAAGTAGTTGAACAAGCAACTCAATTAGTTCAATCTGGATATAAAGAAATTGTATTAACAGGTATTCATACAGGTGGATACGGTCAAGATTTAAAAAATTATAATTTAGCTCAATTACTCAGAGATCTTGATCAAATCGATGGTTTAGAAAGAATTCGAATTTCTTCAATCGAGGCAAGTCAACTCACTGACGAAGTAATTGATGTGCTAAAACATTCTAATAAAGTAGTTAGACATTTACATGTTCCATTACAATCAGGTTCAGATACAGTATTAAAACGTATGCGCCGAAAATACACTATGGAACATTTTTCAGAAAGATTAACTAAATTACATTATGCTCTACCTGATTTAGCGGTAACAAGTGATGTTATAGTAGGTTTTCCAGGAGAAACTGAAGAAGAATTCCAAGAAACGTATGATTTTATAGTTAAACATAAATTCTCAGAGTTACATGTTTTCCCGTATTCACAACGTATTGGCACACCTGCTGCACGTATGGATGATCAAATTGATGAGTCGATTAAAAATGAACGTGTGCATAAACTTATCGCTTTAAGCGATCAACTGGCTAAAGAATACGCATCAAAATTTGAAAACGAAGTTTTAGAAGTAATTCCAGAAGAAGCTGGAGAAACTGAAGGTACATTAGTTGGTTACGCTGACAATTATATGAAAGTTGAATTTAAGGGTAACGAAGCGTTAATCGGAGAGATTGTTAAAGTTAAAATTAATAAAGCTGATTATCCAATTAATATCGGTAGTGCAGTTAGAATCGTTAATCACGCTTCTAATAAAACAGAAGAAGGCGTATTATTATAAATTTTTAAAATTATAAAGATTTATAATTGACCATAATTATTTCATATATTATACTAAAAAAAGCATAGTTAATAATTTCTATGCAATTATTGACTTTAAGTTTCGTTGATATTTGGAGGGAGGGAAATACAGATGTCTAAAACAGTAGTACGTAAAAACGAATCACTTGAAGATGCATTACGTAGATTTAAACGTTCAGTATCTAAAAGTGGTACAATCCAAGAAGTACGTAAACGTGAATTTTACGAAAAACCAAGTGTAAGACGTAAGAAAAAATCTGAAGCTGCACGTAAACGTAAATTCAAATAATTAATAGCTCTGTTGACTCCCTCAACACGAATGTTAATTATATATACTCTCAATTAGTTTAACTAATTGAGAGTTTTTTTATGTAACTGTAATACTATAATATATTATTTATTTCATGTATAATTTAAATTGAGAGCGAGGTGAGATAATGATAAGTATAAGCTCGATACATATCGGCAAAACTTTTGCTTCATTGAATTATTCTTGGTTGAATGATATTTCTAATATTATTGTAAACCCTATTTTTTCATTAATTCTTACATGTATTATCTTTTTAGGTTTTTTATACCAACTTTATTCTAAAAGGATAAACTTTGCAGGTATTTTAGCCTCTCTAGCTTTACTTGTTCTATTTCTAGGATTCTTAATTAGTGGCGACGTCAATTTGATTTCAGTTTTATTATTTTTCATAGGTATTATTTTAGTAATAATCGAATTATTCATTGTCGGAGCAGTGATTGGAATCATTGGGGTAGCACTTATTATTGTTAGTATGATTATGTTAGGAAATAATATTCTAGTTATGCTATTTAATGTCGCTATCGCTTTAATATTTTCTATTATAGAATGGGTGATTTTAGTGAAAATATTTAATCGCAAAATACCGTTTTTTAATAAAGTGGTATTGAATGATTCAACGAATACTGAAGCTGGTTATAGATCTCACGATGATCGTTCTTACTTAGTTGGAAAAACTGCATATACTACTACTGATTTAAGACCTGCTGGAATCATAACATTAGATGACAAAAGAATTGATGCTGTTTCAGACGGTACTTTTATCTTAAGAAATAAAAAAGTAAAAATTCTAGAGGTAGAAGGTAGTAGAGTGGTTGTAAGAGAAATATAAAAGGAGTAGATTCAATGTTAAATATTGGAATCATAATTATTGCAATTATTATAATAGTTGCTTTATTATTACTATTTTCGTTTGTACCAGTAGGGTTATGGATTTCTGCTATTGCTGCAGGAGTAAAAGTTAGTATTGCTACACTTGTAGGAATGCGACTTCGTAGAGTATCTCCTCGTAAAGTGATAGGTCCTCTTATTAAAGCTCATAAAGCAGGATTAAATTTAACAACAAATCAATTAGAATCTCATTATCTTGCTGGTGGTAATGTAGATAGAGTAGTGGATGCCAACATAGCAGCCCAACGTGCAGATATCAATTTACCTTTTGAAAGAGGTGCCGCAATAGACTTAGCGGGACGAGATGTTTTAGAAGCTGTTCAAATGTCTGTTAATCCCAAAGTGATCGAAACTCCATTTATTACCGGTGTTGCGATGAACGGTATCGAAGTTAAAGCTAAAGCTAGAATTACTGTAAGAGCTAATATTTCAAGACTTGTAGGTGGTTCTGGAGAAGAAACAATTATTGCTCGAGTTGGTGAAGGTATTGTTTCTACAATTGGTTCTAGTGAACATCATACACAAGTACTTGAAAATCCTGATAATATTTCTAAAACAGTATTAAGTAAAGGACTCGATTCAGGTACAGCTTTTGAAATTTTATCTATTGATATTGCAGATGTAGATATTGGCAAAAATATTGGTGCTGATTTACAAACTGAACAAGCACTAGCAGATAAAAATATTGCTCAAGCTAAAGCTGAGGAGCGACGTGCAATGGCTGTTGCCTCTGAACAAGAAATGAAAGCGCGTGTACAAGAAATGCGTGCTAAGGTAGTAGAAGCTGAATCAGAAGTACCATTAGCAATGGCTGAAGCTTTACGTAAAGGTAATATCGGTGTAAAAGATTATTATAATTTAAAAAATGTAGAAGCAGACACAGGTATGAGAAACGCTATTAATAAACGTACCGAACAAAATGACGATGAATCACCAAATTAAATAGAGGGGTGATTAAATGAATATTGGAATTATTATATTCGTTATCTCTGTTATTGTTACTGGTATAAGTGCAATGAGAGATAAAAGTCATGAACAACGAAAAAATCAAACGCCTCCACCTAAAAATACCCAAAAGCCTACGGAAGACATCCCAAGAAAAAAGAATGTTTTTGAACAAATAGAAGAGACTTTTAATGAGTTAGCATCAGAATTTGATGAAGAAGAACAAAATAAAAAAACGTCATCACCAAAACCTTCATCCAAAAAAACAACCGTATATCGTGATAAAAGTTTTGAAAAAGAAATTGCGACTGAAAGTGAAAATGGAGAGTTAAAACGATTTGAACCCAAACAATCTCATAGTAAAGAAATAACTTCTAAAGATAGTAATTCACCTTCACGAGAAAGAAATCAAAGTGAAAAAGATATAAAAAAACGGTTAGAGGATTCACTATCAAAAGAATTATTTAATGTGAGAACTGAAATTGACAAAGAAAAAGAAAAACAACTTTCTTTGATTGAAAAGAAAGCTAAAGAAATTATTAATGATAAGTATTTATCTGAAAGAACAAAACGTTATAAATTGAATCAATTGCTCAATATTAAATCTATTGAGAAAAGTATGACACATCAAACATTTCAATTTGATAACGATCCAATAGTTGATGGTATTATTTGGCAAGAAATATTAAATAAACCTAAAAAATTATAAGGAAATGAGAACCTGGGACATAATTAGATGTCTCAGGTATTTTTAATATGTATCAGTTGATGATTAAAGTGAAAATACGCATCTAATATTCTTTTTTTCATTTTTAGTCCTGAATCCCCAATATAAAAGAATTTAAAAAATATAAGTCCAACATTGGTTCGATGCTGGAATGACGAATTCAAAATGGTTTTTGTTTCAGCAACCGATATATTAAAAAATGTCAAAAATAACTATTGATAACCGGGTACTTTTTTGAAATATCATTCTAATCTAATTATTTATTTAAAACATTTAAATTTGTATACTTTATCATAGTTTAGTAAAATTTATATGAAAGAATAATTATTAATGAATATGTTTTTGTGAAAAGGAGCGCTTTTATGCCAGGAATAATTCAAATAGATGACATCAATCATGCTCAAGCTTTAATAGGTAATCATGATGAACACTTAAAGTCTATTGAAGAAGCATTTGATGTTATCATACATGCTCGTGGGCAAGAAATTGCAGTAAAAGGTCAAGTATTAGAGCATGTTGAAAAAGCAGAATTAGTTCTTAAAAATTTATTAAAAGTAATTGAGTTAGGACATTCAATTACATTAAAAGATGTTGAGGCTGCCATAAAAATGGCTCAAAATGATACAATTCAATATCTATTAGATTTATATGATGAAGAGATTACTAAAGATGCCTTTGGTAAAACAATTCGAGCAAAAACAATGGGCCAACGTCTCTATATTAATGCTATGAAACGTAATGATTTAGTATTTGGTATAGGTCCTGCTGGAACAGGTAAGACTTTTCTCGCAGTTGTGTATGCTGCAAAACAATTAAGAAAAGGAAATGTAAAAAGAATCGTTTTAACAAGACCGGCTGTTGAAGCTGGGGAATCGTTAGGTTTTTTACCAGGAGATTTAAAGGAAAAAGTTGACCCATATTTAAGACCGCTTTATGATGGTTTAAATACTGTTCTAGGTAGAGAGCAAACAGCACGTTTCATTGAACGAGGTACAATTGAAATTGCACCCCTAGCGTATATGAGAGGTAGAACTCTAGATGATGCATTTGTCATTTTAGATGAAGCTCAAAATACAACACATGCACAAATGAAAATGTTTTTAACTCGTTTAGGATTTGGCTCAAAAATGGTTGTAACTGGAGACCAAACTCAAATTGACCTACCTAAAGGTATTAAAAGTGGCTTAAAAGAAGCTATAAAAAATCTTCGCGGTGTTAAGGGAATAAGTATTATGGAATTAGATCAGAGTGATGTCGTACGACATCCATTGGTAAGTAAAATTATCGAACGTTATGAAGGAGACAATTAAATGTTTACTATTGATTTCACTGATCATACAAACTTAGTCAAAGATGAATGGTATCATCAAATTGAAAACTTAATTAACTTTGCTAAAGAAAAAGAAAACATTCATGAAGATGCTGAGTTATCAGTTACTTTTGTAAATAAAGATGAAATTCAAGAAATAAATAAAAATTATAGAGATAAAGATAAAGTAACTGATGTCATTTCTTTTGCACTTGAAGAAGATGAACCGAATATCATTGGTTTAGATATTCCTAGAGTGTTAGGAGATATTATTATTTGTACCGATGTAGCTAAAGAACAAGCTGATTCTTATAATCATTCGTTTGAAAGAGAACTTGGTTTTTTAGCATTACATGGATTTTTACACTTATTAGGTTATGATCATATGAATGAAGAAGATGAAAAAGAAATGTTTGGACGTCAAAAAGAAATTTTAAACGCATACGGATTGACTAGAGATTAAATTTTTTAAACGATTTAAATATACTTTTGATGGTTTAAAAATACTTCTTCAAAAAGATCACAATTATCTAATACATTTAATACTCGCATTTATAACTATTATTTTAGGAATAGTTGTAAAACTTTCATCTGTAGAATGGATGTTTATTTTGTTAAGTATCACTTTGGTACTTACTCTTGAAGCTGTAAATACAGCTATAGAATGCGTCGTAGATTTAGTTACTTCTGACTATCATATATTAGCTAAACATGCTAAAGATATTGCTGCCTTTAGCGTTATGATTGTTTCGATTTTCGCACTGATTATTGGTTTAATTATTTTTATACCTCACATCTTTTTCTAAAGGGGACAATAAAATGAGTTATCAATCGTATTATTTTCAAGAAGTAAGAAAAGCTCAGCAACGTGCTTATGCACCTTATAGTCATTTTAAGGTAGGGGCATATTTAAAAACAAAAGACGGTCGTCATTTTTATGGATCAAATGTTGAAAATGCAGCTTATCCAGCAACGATTTGTGCAGAACGATCTAGTTTAGTAGCTGCAATTTCAGAAGGGTATCGACCTGGAGATTTTGAATCAATAACAGTTACTGTTGACGCTGAACATCCATCATCACCATGTGGAACATGTCGTCAAGTTTTAAAAGAACTATGTGATGATGATATGCCTGTTTATATGACAAATCATAAAGGTGAGATGATTGAATCAACTGTAGCAGAACTATTACCTCACGGCTTTTCAGGAAAGGATTTAGAATAAATGACAGAACACAAATCAGGATTTATATCTATTATAGGGAGACCAAACGTGGGTAAATCCACATTTATGAATAGAGTCATTGGACATAAAATTGCAATTATGTCTGATAAGGCTCAAACAACAAGAAATAAAATTCAAGGAGTAATGACAAGAGAAGATGCTCAAATCATATTTTTAGATACACCAGGTATTCATAAACCTAAGCATAAATTAGGAGATTATATGATGCGCGTAGCTAAAAATACGCTATCAGAAATTGATGCTATTATGTTTATGGTAAATGTAAATGAAGATATTGGTCGTGGTGACGAATATATAATGGAAATGTTAAAAAATGTTAAAACGCCGGTATTTCTAGTACTAAATAAAATTGATTTAGTTCATCCTGATGCACTCATGCCTAAAATTGAAAAATATAAAAGCTATATGGATTTTACTGAAATCGTACCAATTTCGGCACTTGAAGGTTTGAATGTAGAGCATTTTATTGATGTGCTTAAAGATTACTTACCTGAAGGTCCAAAATATTACCCTGATGACCAAATATCGGATCATCCTGAACAATTTGTAGTAGGTGAGATTATTCGAGAGAAAATCTTACATCTAACAAGCGAAGAAATTCCCCATGCAATAGGGGTAAATGTAGACAGAATGATTAAGGAAAATGAAGAAAGAGTAAGAATTGAAGCAACTATTTTTGTAGAACGTGATTCTCAAAAAGGAATTGTTATAGGTAAGGGTGGAAAGAAGCTTAAAGAAGTAGGTAAAAGAGCTCGACGTGACATTGAAATGCTTCTTGGATCAAAAGTGTACCTCGAATTATGGGTGAAAGTTCAGAAAGATTGGCGAAATAAAGTAAACTTTATACGTCAAATGGGATATATTGAAGATCAAGATTAAAGTCAAAATTAATAGAAAAGCCGGTGAAATGCTTTGTTAGAAAAACAAAAAGGAATTATCATAAAATCAGTAGATTATGGTGAATCCGATAAAATTATTACAATATTAAATGAGCATGGCGCTAAAATTCCTATTATGGTAAGACGTGCTAAGAAATCTAAAACCGGTTTACAAGCTCATACACAACTTTTTGTGTATGGCTTATTTATTTATAATAAATGGAAAGGTATGGGCACCCTTAGTTCTATTGATGTCATAAATCAATATTATCAATTACGATTAGATATTTTTGATAGTAGTTATGCGACGTTATGTGTCGAAGCAATTGATCGATCATTAGAACCAAATGAAGTTTCTCTATACCATTATAAGTTGTTAGAATTTGTACTAATTAAAATTTCTGAAGGAAATTCAGCTCAATTGATGTCGATTATCGTATTACTCAAATGTATGAATAAATTTGGTTTTGGCGCATTTTTCGATCATTGTGCAATTACTGGTGATACTGACCAATCTAAACTTGTTGCTTATAGTTTCAAATATGATGGAACAATCTCAGAATCTGTATTAATGAATGATCCTTATGCATTAAAACTATCAAATAAAACATTTTACTTATTGGATATTTTACAGAATTTATCAATTGATAAAATGAATCATTTTAATATCAACCAAAATTTATTAGATGAAATGTCAGAATTAATGATAATGCTTTATAGAGAGTATGCTGGCATGTACTTTAAAGGTCAAAAATTAATTAATCAACTTAAGCGATTAGAATAATATTAAATATTTAAATTAATAAAAAGAACCCACTTATTACTCATAGTAAATAATGAACTGACCCCAATGAGTGGGAATGATATAAAAACACTTTCGTTGAATTCATATTAAAATGAATCATGCGGAGGTGTTT
>NZ_JBXWKZ010000009.1:0-64423 GCF_058191515.1 Staphylococcus sp. CoH_129_LAB_1
TTTATGAAGGCTATTTTGGGTTTCACTCGAATGTCCGTTCGAGGGATAAATAAAGCCAAAAGAGAACTAGGATTTGTGCTAATGGCACTTAATATAAGAAAAGTAACAGCTCAACGAGCTGAAAATAATCAAAAAAATTATAAAAAAGACAATTTCTATATTATTTCAATAGAAATTGTCTTTTTTCACTTATCCAGATACTTTATGTCCCGGACTCTTCTTTTAATATGTTAAGGGTTAGTGTCCCTATCCTCTTTTATTTATTAGATTTATGGATATCATCGATTTCTTCTTTTACATTATCTACTACAGATGAGTGTCTATCTTTTTCATATTTAGAAGATGATTTTAAATGATGATCGTGATTTTGAACTTCAGATTCATTTTTATCCAATTCATTATTAGATGTACTATTTGAATCGTTAGCGTCATCATTTACATGGTCTAAATAATTATTGGGCGCTACTTCATCTAATGATTGTTTTGTTGTTTTATATAAAATAAAGCGAATCATTAAACTTAAAAGAATGAAAATAATGCCAACAATTGTGGTACTTAAAGCAATAACTTTCATAGAAAATAGGTCGCCAGTTTCTTCGCTAAATAAGAATACTTGAGTAAATGTCATTGCAGCATGGAATAATGTTGCAATATAAATCGTACGACCTTTAGTTGCTCTAATTAATTCACCGACAATCATTGAAAACATGAATGTATATAAGAAATGATAACCTGCATATTGCATTCCATATGTCGTGTTAATAGTCCAAATAGAATACATTAGACCTACAATAATTGAAGCAAAAAATGTATTGACCTTACTTTCAACAATATTTTGCAAATATGAACGGAATCCAAATTCAGCAAAGAAAGCCATAAAAATATGACCAATAATAATTGTAAATACAGATACTGATAGATCGTCTGTTTGTAATAAAATGAAGCTATCAGCAAACATATTGAAACTCATCATTCCAATAATAAAAATAATGAGCGGTAAAATTAACGCGAGTATCATACGTTCAATAACTCTAATATCAATAGAAAAATTCAAACCAGCTAGTTGAGCACGCTTATTTTTAAACGCAATAATACAAATGATTGCAGCAATAAACGGTGCTAAATTATTAATATCAAACACAAAACGTTTAATACCAATAGATGCTTGAAAGTCTCGCAGGATTAACGACAGTGCCATTGTAACAACGAAAAATACAAAAATTGTTAAAGCCCATTGAAACCCTGAAATACGTTTCGTCTTCATGTATGTAACCTCCATTAGGGTAACCATATATATTCTTTCCTTAATATTATACATATTACAAGGGGATAAATAAATTGTCCATTTTAAATATCATTAAAATGTAATAGTATTGAATTATTTTTAAATTTTTGAAACTAATATTTAATGTCTGAATCATAAATTAAAGAGTGAATAATTTAATAAAAATGGGTATTGATTGTATAAAATATGTTATATGATTAAGGTAACCTTAAATAATTAGGAGGCATCTAATATTATGTACAGTAAAAGCAATCCAAAATTATGGAAAGGAAGAGTAGATAGTCAAAATGATCCTAAGCAGTTTAAGCATTTTCAGACCGTCACATTTGCTAATTTAGAAAATATAGAAAATCAATTTGATAAAGTTGGTGTAGGTTTGTTAGGCTATGCCGTTGATAAAGGGATAGAACTGAATGAAGGAAGAATTGGTGCTAAAAAAGGACCAGACGAAATAAAAAAAGCTTTTGCCCAATTACCGGATTTAAGTGAATGTGAATCTCTTGTTGATTATGGAAATGTAGAATATACAAAAGGTTCTCTAAGTGAAGTTCAAGAAGAAATGGGGCGTTTGGCTGCTCGAGTTATTCAACAGCATCACCAATCTTTTTTTATTGGTGGAGGACATGATATCGCATACGCACAATATCTAGCAACGAGACACATTTATCCTGATGCTTCTATTGGCATTATTAATATCGATTCACATTTCGAGACGCGTGCTGATGTACAATCTAATTCTGGTACAATGTTCAGACAAATTTTAGAAAAAGATGATAATATTGATTACTTAGTTTTAGGTTTATCTCAAGGTAGAAATACACGTTCTTTATATGAATATGCTGAAGAAAAAGGAATTATCTATGTATATGCAGATGAAATTTTAAATGATTTGTCTCCAACCATTAAAGATAAAATTGAACGTTTTATTCATCAGCATGAAACGATTATGTTTACAATAAGTATGGACGCCATCGATAGCGCATTTGCTCCTGGAGTAAGTGAACCTACTGTACTCGGATTAAATCCGCATTCGGTGTTTGACATAGGTAAACGCATAATATTAAGTGGAAAGACATCTTCTATTAGTATTGCTGAAGTTAATCCTGATTATGATATTGATCATCGTACTGCTCAACTTGCGGCGAATTTTATTCATCATTTTATAGAGTAATGATTTTAAAACTTGAATATTAACTTTTATATAAGAGTAGACCACCAGTCTAAATGATTTGGAGTCTACTCTTATTTAGTTGTAAGAAAAGTTTGACAATTATGTTACTATAAACTGTACAACAATTTAACGAATTTAGAGAAAGGGAAGTGACATTGATGACAAGTTTTAACGACATTGTAAAATGGAGACGCATGTTTCATCAATATCCTGAGTTATCAAAATACGAATATAATACGACTCAACGTATAAAAGATATATTAACTTCATACAATATTAAAGTGATTGACATTCCAATGGAAACAGGTTTGGTAGCAGAAATTGGGCAAGGAGAAAAATGTATTGCTGTTCGTACCGATATTGATGCGTTACCTATTCAAGAACAAGTTAGCCAAGTCTTTACTTCTACTAATAATGGAGTGATGCATGCTTGTGGTCATGATATTCACATGGCTAGTATTTTAGCTATTGCTACCAAATTAAAAGAACAAGAAGAACAATTAAATGGAAGAGTAAGATTTTTATTTCAACCAGCCGAAGAACTTGGGTATGGAGCTAAAGTGATGGCTAAAACCAATGCATTAGATGATGTACAAGCTATTGTTGGGTTTCATAATTATCCAACACTGGATATTGGAGAATTTGCAATTAAATCTGGTCCTATTACTTCTGCCGTAGATCGTTTTGAATTTAAAATTCATGGAAAAGGAGCACATGCTGCCAAGCCAGAGCAAGGTAATGACCCTGTAATGGTTTTAGGGCAATTAATTACAAGTTTACAAACAATTGTTAGTCGTAATTTATCAGCCTTTGATAGTGCAGTTATTACAATAGGAGAAGTATCTTCAGGTAATACTTGGAATGTTATTGCAGATAACGCCTATGTTCAAGGTACGGTACGTTCATTTAAGCCTGAATTACAAGACTATATTGAACAACGCATGATTGATATTGCTAAAGGTTTAGAACGATTATTTAATATAGAGATAGAATTTATTTATACTCGTTTACCAGGCGCAGTTATAAATGATGTAGAGCTTACAAAACATGCTAAAGAAGCGGCTAAAAAAGTAGGATATAAAGTAATTGATTTAGAACATCCATATACCATTGGAGAAGATTTTTCTGGTTTATTAGAGCAGCATCCAGGTGTATTTGCATTTATTGGATCGAATAGTGAATATGATTTACATCATCCAAAATATAACCCAGACGAACGTATTTTAGAAAAGGTGCCTGATTATTTTATAGAACTTATTTATCAATTATTAGCATAATATTTTTTAGAAATTTTAAATATCATGATTTAATTACTACCTAATGTGGTAAACCATCGTTGAGTAATTAAATAGGAGATGATTTTGATGGGTGCACAAGATCCAAGAACTAAATTTAAAGATTCTGATTATAAAAAACAAGAACAAGAAACACCAGGTTATCAATATAAAATGTCACCTAAACCAGATTGTGGTGAAGAATCATATGAAGGTCATGGTCGTTTACAAGATTATAAAATGCTTGTAACTGGTGGCGATTCAGGTATTGGACGTGCAACAGCAATTGCTTATGCTAAAGAAGGTGCTGATGTAGCGCTTAACTACTTACCAAGTGAAGAACAAGACGCACAAGAAGTTAAAGAAGTCATCGAAAAAGCTGGAAGAAAAGCAGTACTTATTCCTGGAGATGTAAGAAATGAGCAGTTTAACTATGATTTAGTAGAACAAGCTTATAATGAATTAGGTGGTTTAGACAACATTACTCTTGTTGCAGGCCACCAACAGTATCATGATGACATTCATGGATTTACAACTGAACAATTTACTGAAACATTTGAAACAAATATTTATCCTATTTTTTGGACTGCTCAAGCAGCAACTAAATATTTAAAACCAGGTGCTTCAATTACAACAACATCTTCAGTACAAGGGTATAAACCTTCTGCAATTTTACATGATTATGCCGCTTCTAAAGCAGCAATCATTTCATTAACAAAAAGTCTTTCTGAAGAATTTGGAAATAAAGGGATAAGAGTTAATAGTGTAGCACCTGGCCCATTTTGGTCTCCTTTACAAATTAGTGGTGGACAACCTCAATCAGCAATACCAGAATTTGGTCAAGCTACCCCATTAGGTCGTGCAGGTCAACCTGTTGAATGTGTAGGACCATATGTATTGTTTGCTTCAGAAGATGGCAGTTATTTAACTGGACAAGTTCATAGCGTTACTGGCGGTATTCAAATCGACTAATCAAGTAAGATATTAAGAAAGAATGCTGGCGAGAGATTTATAGAAATCTCTCGCTTTTTATTTTAAGAAGGAGAATCAATGATGAAAGTGATTAATCCAAATCAATTATCAGATATTCAAAATTATAAATTATTAAGTGGTTCAGTTATTCCTAGACCTATTGCATTTGTGACGTCTAAAGATGAAAAAGGTAACTTAAACGCTGCACCATTTAGCTTTTTCAATGTAGTGAATAATACACCACCTATGATAGCAATTGCAGCACAACGAAGTAATGGAAAACGCAAAGACACAGCTATAAATATTGAAAAAACAAAGGAATTTGTTGTGCATATTACAGACGAATTCAATGTTTCAGATATCAATGAAACGGCTGCGCCTTTAAAATATGAAGATAATGAATTAGAACGTACGTCATTGACCCTTATCGATTCATCTACTATTGATATTCCTGCAATAGAAGAAGCTAACATTCGTTTTGAATGTAAATTAGATCAAATCGTTCAATTAGGTGATGAAAGTGATGGGGCTGACTTAATTATTGGAGAAGTGACTATGTATCATATCAGTGAAGATGTCTATTTTGAGGATAGTAAAATTGATCCTAATCAGCTTAAACCGGTAGCACGTTTAGCTGGAAATGATTATTCTAAACTTGGAGATACATTTACCATTAAACGTCCAGAATCATAATAATATGAATTTTACATATAATTATATTGACGATGGCACACGAATCTTGTACCTTTAAATATAAATTCAATTAGTATTAAGGAAAGTAGGTTAAATATGGAGGAAGGTAATAAAGGCCATGCATGGGCACTACTACCTCTTGTGCTATTTATTTCTTTGTTTTTAGGAATAGGAATCGCCACTGGAGATTTTAGTAATATGCCTTTAAATGTTGCTATAACGATTACTGTTATTGTTGCATTAATGATGAATAGAAAAGAAAAATTTTCAAAAAAGATTGAAATATTTACCCAAGGAGCAGGGCATTCAAATATTGTCCTAATGGTTTTCATCTTTATCTTAGCAGGTGCATTTTCAACTACTGCTGAAAAAATGGGTGGTGTTACGTCTACAGTTAATTTAGGCCTATCACTCATACCACAAAATTTTATTATTGTAGGATTGTTTATAATTTGTATGTTTGTCTCTATCTCTATGGGAACCTCAGTTGGAACTATCGCAGCACTTGCACCTGTAGGATTTGGATTTTCTCAGGCAACTGATATTTCAGCTATGTTAGCGATGGGAACAGTGGTAGGCGGTGCGATGTTTGGTGATAATTTATCAATGATATCAGATACCACAATAGCAGCAGTACGTACTCAAAAAACAAAAATGAGCGATAAATTTAAAGTCAATTTTTGGATTGTTTTACCAGGCGCAATTCTAACAATTATCATTTTATTTTTCTTAACAAAGGGTGTACATGTCGATCATTCTAAACAATATGATTATAACTTAGTGAAAGTCATTCCTTATATTTTAGTGCTTGTTTTAGCCATCATTGGCGTGAATGTCATTTTAGTTCTAATTAGTGGTACTATACTTTCTGGAATCATTGGTCTTATTGATGGTTCTTTCAATTGGAAAGGTTTATTAACTGCTATATCAAAAGGAATTATTGGAATGGAAGATATTGCAATCATTGCTTTACTCATTGGCGGTCTTGTTGGTCTTATTCAACATAATGGTGGTGTAGAATGGTTGCTTAATTTTGTGAAATCTAAAGTGAAATCGAAACGTGGCGCTGAATTTGGTATCGCTAGTCTTGTGAGTGTAGCGGACATTGCGACAGCAAACAATACAATTTCAATTATTATGTCTGGACCGTTAGCTAAAAATATTGCTGACGAGTATGAGGTAGATCCTCGTAAGTCGGCGAGTCTTCTTGATATTTTTGCTGGGTGTTTCCAAGGTCTATTGCCTTATAGTCCTCAACTTATTGCAGCAGCGGGTGTTGCTGGTATATCTCCTTTTAGCATGATGCCATATTGTATTTATTCGATTTTATTAGGCATTTGTGGCATTTTAGCAATTGTATTTAGATTTCCACGTCTTAATACTAAATAAATGATATATAATAATTAAAAAAAACTCTAACTTTATATTTTTTAAATTTCTGATAGTTGAAATTTTGGTACTATTTATAAATGCGTTAAAATATAACTAAGAGTGAAAGTAGGTGAGATGAGTGGCAAAATATAATGTAGAAAATGAACAAGTTGAAATTCATATTGAGCGCTTATTTAAATATTCTCCAGAATTAGTTTATAATGCGTGGACAGATGTAAACTTGTTAAAACAGTGGTTTATGACCTCACAGCGAACAAACAAATTATTTGATGCAGATATTCATGAAGGCGGACATTACCGTATAGTAGATGCTCGCAATGGTAAACAAAACGTAATTCAAGGTAAATATGAAGAAATAGTATCCGATGAATATATTAAAATGACTATTGGAATGCCAGAATTAAGCGATAGTCAAGATATTATTGAAGTAGAATTTGAAGAGCGTGAATCGGGTGGTACACAAATGTTCTTTTACTATCAATCTATAGTAGAAAAAGAGCGTCGTTTAACAGCTTTAGAATATAAACATAAAAAGAAAGAATATCATGATTCTACTGCACATGGTTTAGAATTGATGTTTGATCAAATGAATGAAGTTTTAGATCAATATGTAGAAGACCATGATATGTTACTATAATTAAAATAATAAAAGACCTATTGAGTAAATGTATGTCATTACTTAATAGGTCTATTTATTTATTGTAATTCGTCATGTTCTTTTCGCTCATTATATTTTCTTAAAAGCGTTTCAAAGAAGATATGATAATTAATAAAGCTAGAATAGTCTATGTTATTGTATAAATAAAATGTATTGCTAGAAACGTAAACGTTATAATTTGCTTTTTGTGCCAATGTATTGTCTTTCATGGTTGTCACAGAAATAAAATAACGTTGCCGTAATTGAAGTAAATTAGTTATTTCAGTTAATTGATGAGTTTCTCCAGATAAAGAAATTATAAAGAATAAGTCATTTTCATCAGAATAATTAAGTACCATTTTGATTTCATGTTCATCGTGCAAAACAATTATATTTTTGTGCATAGTTAATAAGATACGTTGTGCTTCTTCAGCCACATTTTTTTGAGCTCGTCCTGTACCATATAAGTATACATTTGTAGCTTTATCAATTTTTTCAGTAATAAGATTAAAATTAACTCTTTCTAGGTAAGTAAATGTTGTTTCAATTTCTTGTTTAAATTGTTTGATTGAATCAGTAGAAACTTCATGTAAAGATTGACTTTCAAACTTTAAATAAGATTTAAAATCACTATAACCATCAAATCCTAATTTACGTGTAAAACGGTGAATGGTTGCATTTGAAGCATGTGTATAATGTGATAGTTCTTGAATTTTTAAAGTTTTACATTGTTCTATATGCGTATTTACAAAATGTGCTATTTGAAGATCATTGTCATTTAATTTATCGAAATTAGCATTTACTCTCTCATCTAGTAACATATAAGCACCCCAAGTTATGATAATGAAAATTTTTTCACGTATAGAAAATATAAACTGATTATACAAAAATATTTCAAAATGAGTCAAAGATATTGTATATGTGAAAGCGTTTACTATAATATAGTTAAGATATTAAGAAAGCGCTTAAACAAGTGCAATATCATATTATTAACTGTGATATTTAAATTTGGGGGTTAGCATATGAACGCGATAAAACGTTTTGGGAGCGCAATGATTGTTCCAGTATTAATGTTTGCATTCTTTGGTATTATATTGGGATTTGCAACATTATTTAAAAATCCGACAATAATGGGTAGTTTAGCAGATAGCCATACATTTTGGTTTAAATTTTGGTCTGTAATTGAATCTGGTGGTTGGGTAATTTTTAATCACATGGAAATTGTATTTGTAGTAGGGTTACCTATTTCACTAGCTAAAAAAGCACCTGGTCATGCAGCATTAGCAGCTTTAATGGGCTATTTAATGTTTAATACTTTTATTAATGCTATGTTAACTCAATGGCCACACACGTTTGGTGCGAATTTAGAAAAAGGTGTAGAGAATGTTACAGGACTAAAAGCAATTGCCGGCATTCCAACATTAGATACTAATATTTTAGGTGGTATCATTATTTCAGCCATTGTTACATGGATACATAATAGATACTACAGTAAAAAGTTACCTGAAATGCTTGGCGTATTCCAAGGTTTAACATTTGTTGTAACTATCTCATTCTTCATCATGCTACCTGTTGCAGCAATTACTTGTGTAGTATGGCCAACAATTCAAAATGGTATCGAATCACTCCAACATTTTATTATCGCGTCAGGTTACATTGGCGTATGGTTATATCATTTCTTAGAACGTGTATTAATACCTACTGGACTTCATCACTTTGTTTATGCACCAATTGAGGTAGGTCCAGTTGTAGCAAAAGATGGTTTAAAAGCAGAATGGTTTAGACATTTAAATCAATTTGCTGAAAGTAGTAAACCATTAAAAGATCAATTCCATTATGGTTTCATGCTTCAAGGTAATGGTAAAGTATTTGGCGCAATTGGTATTGCATTAGCGATGTACTCAACAACACCTAAAGAAAATCGTAAAAAAGTAGCTGCATTATTAGTACCTGCTACATTAACTGCTGTTGTAGTTGGTATTACAGAACCATTAGAATTTACATTTTTATTTATTGCACCATTCTTATTTGTTATTCATGCATTATTAGCAGCAACAATGGATACAATCATGTATGGTTTTGGCGTAGTTGGTAATATGGGTGGAGGATTACTCGACTTTATTGCTACAAACTGGATTCCTTTAGGTCAAAATCATTGGATGACATACGTTGCTCAAGTTGTTATAGGTTTAATTTTCTCAGCTATTTACTTCGTTGTATTTAGATATCTTATTTTGAAATTTGATATTCCATTACCAGGACGTCGGGCTGAAGAAGAAGTAAAACTGTTCTCTAAAAAAGATTATAAGACGAAAAAAGGAGAACATAGTACAGGAACTTCAGATTTTGAGCCAAGTAATGAATATGAAGAAAAAGCATATTATTATTTACAAGGTCTAGGTGGAAAAGAAAATATTAAAGATGTGACAAATTGTACAACACGTTTGCGCTTAACTGTCAATGATGAATCAAAAGTAGAAGATACTGCATATTTTACACATCAACAAATGTCACATGGACTTGTAAAAAGTGGTACGAATGTACAAGTAGTTGTAGGGATGACAGTACCACAAGTACGAGAAGCATTTGAACATTTAGTTTTTGATGAAAATAATAAAAATTAAGATACAAAAAGGGTCGAAACAATTTGTTTCGACCCTTTAACCATTTTAAGAAATACGTGTATTATGTAATGCACGAGTTTTATATGTGGCTGATAAAACATCAATATTTCGACAAGCAATAAACTGAATAAGTTTAGAGAATATATTTGGTTTGCAACATACGCTAGCACAATTACTGTTTAAAGTATAAGTTAAATCATATTGATTAGAGAAATATGTCATTATATCAATAACTTTATCTTTAATAAACGCATCTTGCAATCCATCTATACATAAATTAAATCGTTTTGAAGAAGAATAATGCTGTTCAGAATCTAATAAAGTATGTGTATGTCTAGATGAAAGAATTTGGTAAATAGAAATTTGATAAAAACTTAAAAAACTAATGAAATAAGGTAATTGTTGTTTAGGTAAGCTAATTTCAAGGGCTGGAGTATTATTGTATTTAATAATGTTGTATTGAAATGATTCGCAAAATTGAACATTTTTACAAATTTTCATTAATTGTCTTTTAGTCGATCTTGATTGCAAATCTACAATATTTAGAATGTAAGTTTCAAATTTATCTATCAACATGAAAGAACCCCCCCAATTCTTAATAATATGTAGTCTTCATGTAACTATCATTCCTAAGCTGAAACACGACGTTACTATATACAATCTGATTTTATCACTCTTTATTATGATTATCACTACGACTTTTGAATGAATTTTAATTTAATATTTTTGTAATATATTCGTAATTCTATTTAAAAGAAGAAAAATAAAAATATATTTTTTAAATATTCTGAAAACTTATTGTTTTACCTTTTCGATTATGATACTCTTATTTCATTATTTAAATTAAGAGGGTGAAATAATGTTAAGTAAAGTAAGTGAATTTGCAACTAAGACATTTTTAGTATGGATGTTTATTGCTGCTATTATAGGTTTTATGTTTCCAACTCAATTAGCTACGATTGGTCACCTCGTACCATGGCTATTAGGTATTGTAATGTTGGGAATGGGAATGACAATTAAACCTAATGATTTCAAATTGGTTTTTAAAGAGCCAAGATCCGTTATTATCGGAGTTTTTTTACAATTCACTATTATGCCTACCTTAGCCTATACTATTGCTAAAATATTTAATTTACCAGCTGAGTTAGCAATTGGAGTGATTTTAGTTGGATGTTGTCCTGGTGGAACATCAAGTAATGTCATGAGTTATCTAGCTAATGCTAATGTAGCGTTATCTGTGGCAATTACAAGTGTATCTACTTTATTAGCACCATTTGTAACGCCTGCTTTAATTTATTTATTTGCTCATGAATGGTTGCATGTATCATTCTTAAGTATGTTATGGTCGGTTATTCAAGTTGTTTTATTACCAATAATCATAGGATTCATTTTACAACTTGCTTCTAAAAAGTTAACTCGTGAAGCTACTAAAATTTTACCAATTATTTCTGTAGTAGCTATTTCATTGATTTTAGCAGCTGTTGTTGGAGGGAGTAAATCACAAATTCTTAAAACAGGATTACTTATTTTTATTGTAGTTATTTTACATAATGTAGTGGGGTATTTATTAGGTTATGTTTTAGCAAATTTATTTAAACTTGATAGAAGAGATAAAAAGGCGATTGCTATTGAAGTAGGAATGCAAAATTCAGGTTTAGCTGTGTCGTTGGCAACTGTACATTTTAGTCCATTAGCTGCAGTGCCAGGAGCTGTGTTCAGTTTTGTTCATAATATATCTGGACCAATTCTTGCCAAATATTGGTCTAAACGGTGATGTAATATGTTAAACTTATAAATAATGTTAAGTTTAAAGGAGAAATATCATGTATAAAGCAATAGTATTCGATTTTGATGGTACCATTGTCGATACTGAACAACATTTGTTTAATATTATTAATAAGCATTTAAACAGTCATAATGTATCGCCAATCACTTTCGACTTTTATCGTGAAAATATTGGCGGAGAAGCAAAAGCTTTACACGATTATTTGGAACAGACAATTGGACATGATAAAAAGGAAAACATTTACAAAGAACATCATCAAACAAGTAACCAATTGGAAATTAAATCTACGATTAAACAATTAATAAAATACTTAGAACAACGTCATATACCTATGGCAATTGCGACAAGCAGTTATAAAAAGGATATTCTTCCAGTTGTTAAGAGTTTAGGTTTGGACAGATATATGAATATTATTGTTGGACGAGAAAGTGTAGAATCTGTAAAACCTGATCCAGAACTTTATTTGACTGCGGTTCAGCAGCTTAATTATTCTCCAGCACATTGTTTAGCTATTGAAGACTCTTTAAATGGTGCTACTGCTGCTTTTCGTGCTGGATTAGATGTCATAGTAAATACAAATCATATGACTGAAAAACAAGATTTCTCAACAATTCCATATGTTGGTAAAGATTTAAATGATGAGGAAATTATAAAGCGTTTTTTTGAAAAGGGTAATGTGTGAATGAAATGTCATGGCAATTAATTATTTTCTTTTTAGCTGGACCCATCATTATTGGTATAGGAAATCTTGTATTAGGTCCTTTGTTTAATAAACGTATTCCTTTTAGAATTCGTATACGTTCATTTGTGTTAGGAACAATGATATATCTTATACTTGCTTTTATAGCTTACTTCTTTTTATTAAAAGGTAAACTATAGAGTGATTGTTTATATGATAAATTTACTTAATTCATGATAGCGAAAAATGCTAGGTCATAAAATTCAAAAAAGAAGAGTAGAGGTGATTCAATCATGAATTGTCTCTACTCTTCTTTTTTAATTCCTAATAATTGATATATCACATCACGTCAATGAAATTGTAGATACCATATCTGATAATGAATTCAAATATTATCGTGGAGCTACATCGTATTACCCTAAAATGATGTTAAAAATTATTTTATATACTTTTGATTAAATAATTAATTTTAAAATAATTGTAACGACTAATAAAACAATTAAAATTGCATCAATACCAACCATTACTGTAAATCTAGTGCTTTTTGACCCTTGAGATTTAGCTTGTTTCATTGCATTATAATTTGGTATAAGACTTAAAAATAACAAAACAATAATTAATATAATACCAATGGTTACTGACATATAAATTTATTCTCCTTTTCTTTTTTCAATCCATTCCCATATAAATCCTGCAATAATACCTACACAGATTCCTATTAAAACACCGAACTTTGGAGAAGATAATAATGTTCCTATAATTAAAAAGATAATTACTGCGATAGATAAAGTAATACTAAATTTTATTTTACGTTGATCAGAATTAAAGATTGAAAATGCAATTAAATATAGTAAGAAAAATGCTAAAGTTGCTAAAAGAGTTCGTAGCATTAGCGAACCAACCATGTGCTGTTTTTCACTAAAAAAGTTTAATAAAAAAAACACAATAGCAAAAATAATAGATATTTTTATATCCTTTTTTAATAAATGATGCATAAGGTTAAACTCCTTTAATTCTATATAAGCAGTATAGCATACTATTCAAGTATTCAATTAAATATATTAGTTTAATGACTTTATTATCAATTTAAAACTAAAGTAATAATAAAAGTATTAAGTTATACATTTTTTAAATATTGAAAAATCTAAATCAATTAACGGAAGCGCTTACGTATATTTTTGAAAAATTTATTTTATTTTCTGAAAATTATAGTATAATAACTTCAATAAGGTAAAGGATATGCTGACTAAGAAAATGTAATAAATATTTTCTAAAGTTTAAAAATATCACACCTTAGTCCAAATAGAGATGGGGTATTTTTATGGATAACCATGAATTACATAGGGGACTTAGTGCACGTCAAATTAGAATGATTGCGCTTGGTGGGACAATCGGTGTAGGTTTATTTATGGGGGCAACAAGTACAATTAAATGGACTGGACCGTCAGTTATTTTTGCATATTTAATAGCAGGATTATTTTTGTTCTTAATTATGAGAGCAATGGGAGAAATGATTTATTTAAATCCAACAACAGGTTCATTTGCAACATTTGCTAGTGATTACATACATCCAGCTGCTGGCTATATGACAGCATGGAGTAATATATTCCAGTGGATTGTTGTTGGGATGAGTGAAGTCATTGCCGTAGGAGAATATATGAATTATTGGTTCCCTCACTTGCCACAATGGATACCAGGTGTGATTGCTGTATTATTATTATTAGCAGCAAATGTAGCTTCAGTTAAAGCTTTTGGAGAATTTGAATTTTGGTTTGCAATGATAAAGGTTGTAACAATTATACTAATGATCATTGCTGGATTAGGATTGATTTTCTTTGGAATTGGTAATGGAGGACATCCAATCGGTATTTCTAACTTATGGAAACATGGTGGATTTATGCCAAATGGATTAGTTGGTTTCTTTTTTGCACTTTCAATCGTTATTGGTTCTTATCAAGGGGTTGAGCTAATTGGTATTACTGCAGGTGAAACAAAAAATCCTCAAAAAAATATTAAAAGTGCTGTAAACGGCGTTATATGGCGTATATTAATTTTTTACATAGGTGCTATTTTTGTTATTGTTTCAATATATCCTTGGAATCAATTAGGAAATATTGGTAGTCCTTTTGTAGCTACATTCTCTAAAATTGGTATTACATTTGCCGCAGGTTTAATCAACTTTGTTGTATTAACTGCCGCATTATCAGGATGTAACTCGGGAATTTTTAGTGCAAGTCGTATGATATATACACTTGCTCAAAAAGGACAAATGCCAAAAATCTTTACACGGGTCATGAAAAATGGTGTGCCAATTTATCCTGTATTAACTATTGCAATTGGTATTTTAATCGGAGCTTTATTAAATGTTATTTTACCTTTGTTCATTAAAGGTGCTGATAGTATTTTCGTATATGTTTATAGTGCATCTATTTTACCAGGTATGATTCCGTGGTTTATGATTTTAATTAGTCATATACGTTTTAGAAAATTACATCCAGAGCAAGTTGAAAATCATCCATTTAAGATGCCGGGAGGTCCAATTGCTAGTGTTATTACAATTATTTTTTTACTCATTGTTTTAATTGGTATGTTATTTAATAAAGATACAGTTATTTCAGTGGTTATAGGTATTATTTTCCTAGCGGGAGTTACAGTTTATTACTTTATTCGTGGTCATCATAAAAATGATTCAATAACAAAAGTAAAATAATGATATAAATATGTATTTAAAATCTGAGACATAACTAAGTGTCTCAGATTTTTTTACATATTGGCAGTAGAGAGTTGAATTGAAAATACGATTATATTAAGATATTTTCAATTGTACTCAGTGACCCAACATAGAGAATTCCATGCAGAAAGGCAACGTTCAACGCAAGTTTGAATCGGAGTGGAAAAGTGAATGCTATTCCACTCTTTTTATTAATGTTTAAATTCAATTTTTGATAAATATTTGTGATAATTATCTAATGCAATTTTTGATTGTGTCATAAAATCTAAAGAAGTGTGATAATTACGCGCTATAAAGCGATAAAATATAATATCAATCGTATATAATTGTGCAAATAATGCAGTCGTAGCACTCATACACAGTTCGTTTTTATAATCTTCGTTATACGTTAGAACTAAATCAGAATCTTTTGCAATTGAATTGTTATAAGAACTTGTAATGGTAACCATTGAAAGATTAAAATCTTTAACGACTTTTACCATGGCTTGTAATTCACTTTGTTCACCACTATTTGTGATAAAAACGACACAGTCATTTTTGTTATGTGTGGACAACATAGTAGTAAGTAAATGAGTATCTTGAACTAATTGAATATTTAGACCAATACGAGATAATTTCTGATAAAATTCAAGTGCACAAACATAAGAAGTTCCACATCCATATAGAAAAATGGTATGTGCCTGTTTAAAGGTTTCACAAATAGCATCAATTGTTTGATGATCTATAAAATGATTACTCTGTTTTAACGACGTTTTAGTTTGAAGATATAATTTTTGTTTTAAACTTTCTACTGATTCATTTTTTACTAACTTAATATTATATGGTGTAACTTGCTTTGGAAACCATTGCTTAATTTCATCACGTATAGCCTTAAAATTTTGATTAATTAATTTTTGACTATAACGATTCATAGAGTATACACTGATATCCAGCTCATCTGCAATCGCTTCATTAGACATTGATACTAATTTATGTGGAGAATTTAATATGAAACGTGAAAGTTTTTGTTCACTTTTAGAAGACGAAGCGTAGACTTCATCTATCCTATTTAAAATATTTGTCATCCAATCACCTAATTTATTAAAAGTTTTTCTTTCATCATAAATAGATAGATGAAAATGAAAACATCTCTATCTAGGCATGTGAATACGTTATACATTACATCTAAATTCCCACAAATATTGATAAATAACTGTAAAATGATTAAGTTAAGTAAAGGTTTACGTATAGTATTAGCGAAATAATGCAATATTCTCCCATCAATATGACATTATATCTAGAATTAAAAAAAGTATGCAGCTTTTACTTAATATTAATCAAACATTATTATACATACTATAAATTACGATGACAATTCACCTATTAAACTTATCGAAAAAATAGGGTTATTGATAATCACTAATTTGATTATAAACTTTATAAATATGATTCTGACGTTCTTGTAAATCAATAATTAAATTTCCATTATTAAAATTATGAAGTGGGATTTGCTTTAAGTTAATCACTAATTCATTGTATTGTTTGAAAAAATCCATTTGTGAATCAGAATTATGAGATGGAATGGTGTCTAATTGATTATGTTTAAAGTGGGAAAGACAATGATTAATAAAATTATTATAATCTTCAATTCCCAAAGACAAATGTGCTATGTCCATAAAGTAATAATATTTAGCTTTTTCTAATAAAATTAATAATTGAATTAAAATGTGTTGGTCATATATTGAGGTTTTATAATACATTGTACAGTCATCCTTTAAAAGAGGATGCTAAGGATAGGTGATGTGTAAGTCTAAATAGTTGAGAGTGAAAGTGGGAATATACGAGAGTGTATTTAATCTTCACTCTCTTCATTATTTTTAGATTGTAGAAATTCTTTATAGTTATGAATAGTAATATCATATGTTTGAATTTTCTTTTCAAATGAGTACGAAATATCAACAATATTTAATATTGATAATTCACGCGTTCTATCGAAGCCAATTTCATAGATAATAGCAAACCATTGACCATTACGACATAGTAAGCCTATGAATATAACATTCTCTGCAGTAACTTCATTATTCTCTGTAAAATCTACAAGCATGACATGTCTTTCATTACTATAAATTAAAATATCTGAAAACATACGTGGTAATGTTAAAGAATATGTATCTTCTAATTTTATACTATCTGAGATATGTTTTAGTGTTTTTAGAATTTGCGTATTAGGCGTTTTTAGACATTGATTGATAATAGATTGAATTTCTTGAGTGTAAGGTAAAGTAGAGTGAGATTGACTTTCTTGCAAAGTTAAAAATAGGGCAATAAGTTCAGATTCGTTTAATGTAAGTTGAAAATGATGATCAGTATTTTGAATTTCATATCCACCATGTCTTCCTTTATGAGCGTATATATGAACTCCTTTAGATTCTAAGTCATCAATATCTCTAGTAATCGTACGTGTAGAGACATTAAATTGTTTTGCTAAATCAGAAGCATTGATTTTATGTCCTTGTTGAATTAATGAAATAATTTGATTTTGTCTTTCCAATTTATTCAATATACGCACCACCTATGAACATTACATATTACATTAATTATAACATAACACTGGGATTAAAGACATTTCTATTAATGAGTCGATTAAAAGTGTAATAGTGAACTATTTTTATTTAGAAAACGCTTACAATTTATAAAAGATTATGCTAATATAATATTTGTAACAGAGGAGAACGATTTTAAACAAAGGGGTAGAGGCTATATAACAGATAGCCCAATGTGAGTCGTTCGGGTTACATCGAAACATCTTCAATATTTATTACTTACTTTCCTTTCTATTTTGTCGGCTAGCAAATGACTAGCCGATTTTTTTATTTTCAAAAAATAATAGATTATATGATAATATGAATAAAAACATTGAGGTGACATCATGCAAAATCAACAACTACAGTCTATAGATAATTATATTACGAATTGGTTTCAGCATTTAGACGATATTATCCCTAAATTAATTGAAAATATGATTACTGAAACAAAAGAAAATCGATTTGATTTAGTTACGAATGTAGATAAACAAATACAAAATGATTTCGCAGCATATCTTGAAAAGTATTTTCCTACACATCAGCTATTAGCTGAAGAAAAAAATAATGATGATATTGAACCATATCAAGGTCATCTTTGGGTTATGGATCCTATTGATGGAACAGCCAATTTAGTTAAACAACAAGAAGATTATTGTATTATTTTAGCTTACTTTGAAAATGGACAACCTAAATTATCTTATATTTATGACTATACTCATAAAATAATATATAAAGCAATTAAGGATAAAGGCGCTTTTATGAATAATATAAAACTTGAATCTCCTGAAAGAGTGACGCTTAAAGATGCTATTGTTTCATTTAGTTCAGAATACGTAGATGAAGAATTAAATAGCGCTTTGTATCAATCATCTTTTAGTGTGAGATATATAGGAGCTTGCGGTTTGGATTCAATGCGAGTGATCAAAGGTCAATTTGGGGCACACTTTAATACAAACCCTAAACCTTGGGATATCGCAGCACAGTTTTTATTTGCTAAAGAATTAGGATTAGTGATGACGCAATTGAATGGACAACATCTCGATTTCTCTAAGGGTGGGCCATTTATTATAAGTAACAAAGGTTGCTATGAGGAGATATTAGCAATTATTAATGATAAACATTGATAATTCTATTCTTGGTTATTAATATATTTCCTACCAAAGTTGTATAGTAAATTTAAAAATTTAATATATAATAATGGAGATATATTTTAATATAGGTAGAATAGGAGTGGGGAAGATGCAACGTCCTGAGAGAAAAAAGCGTTCCTCTAGTAAAATAATAATATGGCTAGTTAGTATACTTGTTATATTGGCTATCGCTACCGCAATTGTTATTGCAACAACTATATTTATAACAGGTAATAAAATTCATAATCCACTTCATCGTCAACAGTCTGAATTGCGCTCTAATAATGTTAATCTAAGAAATGGAGATCCATTTACAATTGCATTATTTGGTGTTGATTCCAATGCACAACGGAAAAATACAAATGATGGTGAACGTAGTGATACAATAATGATTTTATCAGTTAATCCAAAGAAAAAAACGACTGAGCTTGTAAGTATTCCACGTGATACTCAAGCAGAAATTGTAGGAAGAGACACAACTGAAAAAATCAATCATGCCTATGCTTATGGGGGGCCTACCATGGCCGTTAAATCATTAGAAAAATTAATGAATGTACCAATAGATCATTATGCTACTATAGATATGGATGGATTACATGACATGATTGATTCAGTAGGTGGTATAAATGTAGTAAGTAATGATACATTTACAGTTCACGGTACAGCATTTACTAAAGGACAATCTACCCATGTTGATGGAGATACAGCCATGTCATTTATTAGAAGTCGTAAAGAAACAGGTGCAGGTGGCGATTTTGGACGTCAGGAACGTCAACAGCTCGTTTTACAAGCTATGGCAAATAAAATAGTTAGCTCTTCAGCAATCACACATTTTCCATCGTTAATTACTCAAATTCAAAAAAATGTAACGACGGATTTAACATTAGGTGATTTAAATGAAATTAGAAGTAATTATAAAGAAGCAAATAATACGGTTAATCGGCATCAGTTAGAAGGTACGGGTGGTGTTCAAAGTGATGGACTATGGTATTTTATTCCAAGTGAAAGTTCAAAAGCACAAATGACTGAGATGCTAAATAATAATTTGAAAAAATAAAGTTTTATATGGAGATTAAAAGAATCTGAGACCTATCGATATGTCTCGGATTTTTTTATTTAAAAGAATAATATATAAAAATAACTATGTATTATTGAAAGCCTTAACATTCTATGGTTTTAGTTATACAATAATATTAATCTGTATTGAATGTGGGGAACAATACAGTAGGTTAATGAAATTGGTTATTTACGGAATATAAATATAAGGTGGGAAAGCAATGCAAAAACATTTAGTTTTAACCCTAGATGATGTGGATTATCTTGTAGAACCTGGAACAAATTTACTCGAGTTTATTAAATCACGTGATACTTTCGTCCCTTCAATTTGCTATAACGAATCTATGGGTCCAATTGAAACATGTGATACTTGCATGGTTGAAATTGACGGTAAAGTCGAAAGAGCGTGTAGTACTGTAGTTGACCGTCCAATGTCAGTCAATACTCAAAATAAACGAGTTAAAGCTAGTCAAAAAGAAGCATTGGATAGAATTTTAGAAAAACATATGCTGTATTGTACAGTATGTGATTATAATAACGGTGATTGTGAGATTCACAATGCAATGGATGCATGGGGATTACAAGAACAATCGTATGAATATAAAACAAAGCCTTATGAGAAAGATTATGGTCCTTTTTATCGTTATGACCCTGATCAATGTATTCTTTGTGGCAGATGTGTAGAAGCTTGCCAAGATGTGGAAGTGAATGAAACACTTTCTATAGACTGGGACCGTGAGCATCCACGTGTTATTTGGGATAATGATGTTCCAATAAATGAATCATCTTGTGTATCGTGTGGTCAATGTGCGACAGTGTGTCCATGTAATGCAATGATGGAAGTTAATATGGAAGGCAATGCTGGATATTTAACAGATACAGAACCGGGATCATTAGCAGCTATGATTGATTTGACTAAAAAAGCTGAGCCAGGAGATGGATTATTGTTTGCTGTGTCAGATTCTGAAGCAGAGATGCGTAAGGAAAGAATTAATAAAACTAAAACAGTATGTACTTATTGTGGTGTAGGATGTTCGTTTGATGTTTGGACAAAGGATAGAGAAATCTTAAAAGTTCAACCATCACATGACTCTCCAGCAAATAAAATTTCAACTTGTATAAAAGGTAAATTTTCTTGGGGACACATTAATTCTGAGCAACGTTTAACTAAACCTTTAGTACGTAAAAATAATGAATTTCATGAAGTTGAGTGGGAAGAAGCACTCGATGTTATAGAAGAGAATTTTAAGCGTATCAAAAATGAGTATGGTGGAGATCACCTAGCATTTATCGCTTCTTCAAAAGGTACAAACGAAGAATCATATTTAATGCAAAAGCTTTCTCGTCAAGTATTTGGTTCAAATAATGTTGATAACTGTTCAAGATATTGTCAAGCGCCGGCTACTAAAGGTTTATTTAGAACGGTAGGACATGGTGGAGACTCAGGGTCTATTGATGATCTGGAAAGAGCAGCTATGACAGTACTTATTGGTACAAATACAGCAGAAGCACATCCCGTCATTGCTTCAAGAATTAAACGTGCACAGAAATTATTTGGACAAAAAATGCATGTCTTTGATATTCGTAAACATGAAATGGCTGAACGTGCAGATGAATTTTATCAGCCTAAACCTGGCACAGATTTAGTATGGTTGAGTGCTGTGACAAAATATATTATTGATCATAATTTACATGATAGTGAATTTATTAAACAGTGGGTGGACAACTTTGATGATTATTATGAGTCATTAACTCCATTTTCATTAGAATTTACTGAAGAAATTACAGGAATTTCAAAAGAACGATTAATTAGCTTCGCAGAAGAATGTGCAAAAGCAGAATCTGTAGCTATTTGTTGGGCAATGGGAGTCACACAACAAGATATAGGTAGTGATACAAGTACAGCAATTTCAAATCTTCTTCTTGTAACTGGTAACTACAGAAGACCTGGCACTGGTGCATATCCATTACGTGGTCACAATAATGTTCAAGGTGCAAGTGATATGGGAAGTATGCCAGACCAATTTCCTGGTTATCAAATGATACATAATGATGAAATTAGAGCGAGATTCGAGAAAGAATATGGTGTCACATTAAATCCAACGCCTGGTCGTGACAATCATCAAATGATGGACGGAATTCATGAAGACAAAATCCATTCACTGTATTTATATGGTGAAGATACAGGTATTGTAGATTCAAATATTAACTATGTTCAATCCGCATTAGAAAAGGTTGAATTTTTGGTAGTTCAAGATGAATTTTTAACATTTACAGCAACATATGCTGATGTTGTGTTACCAGCTAGTCCTTCATTAGAAAAGGATGGCACATTTACAAATACAGAGCGTAGAATTCAACGAATTAATCAAGCATTATCACCTTTAGGCGATTCAAAACCCGATTGGAAAATTTTCCAATTAATTGCTAAAAGAATGGGCTTTGATTGGAACTATAATCATCCTTCAGAAATTATGGACGAAATCGCACGCTTAACACCTTCTTATTCTGGTGTTAGCTATGAAAGACTAGAAGGATTTAATAGTTTACAGTGGCCTGTAGCACCAGATGGCACAGATCAACCTACATTATATCTTGATGGCTTTAATTTCGATAATAAACGTGCCAAATTATTTAAATTAACATTTGATAACTTCTTTAAAGAAGATGAAGTATATGATTTACATGTGAATAATGGTCGTGTACTAGAACACTTCCATGAAGGAAATATGACATATCAAACAGAAATGATTAAATATAAAATGCCTCATGCATTTGTAGAAATTTCACCTGAATTAGCTAAAGAACGTGATATTCATGAAGGTGCAGAAGTAAAACTGATTTCTGATACAGGAGAAGCTACTTTAGTTGCTACAATTACTGATAGAGTTAAAGGGAAAGAAATATACATTCCATTGAATAATGATGCTATGAGTAATGGTGATGTAGGGGCTATAAATAAATTAACGAATAGCGATGTGGATTATGCTACACATACGCCATCTTATAAACGTACACATTGTCGTTTAGAGGTTTTAACTAGAAAAGGCAAATCTCCTTTAAATCCTACGAATTTCCGTGTAGATAAACATCGCCATCCGCAATATAGTGTTCAAGTTCAGAAAAAATGGAAACGTAAAGACTATACTTTCCCGGGAAATGTGGTGGATTAATATGGCTGAAAGAATAACTAAAATTAATCGTCTCGAAAAATCAAAAGAAGAACTTAAATTGGAAAGTTTGAATGAAGTCACAGAGGCAATTGTTGAAAATAAGGATAGTATTTTAAAAGCAATTCGTATTATTAAAACTCTAGATGATGCAAAACTCTTAGATGCTATTAGTGGTGGTATTAAAGGTCGTCAAGTTATTATAAATAAATTCGCAACTGAACTAAATAAAGATATGTACACTGGTTTAATTACTAATTTAGCTCCAATGGTATTTATGCTTGGAAATTTAGAAGTTAAAGAACTGAGTCAATTTTTAAATAAACTTAATAGTGGCTTACATGTAGCTAATCAAGCAAGTCCAAATGCCAAAACAACGATACGAAACTTAATGGGAGTACTAAAAGATGATGATATGAATCGTAGCTTAACATACATGCTAAATTTACTTAAAGGTATGTCAAGAAAATAAATTGAATATACAAGACTCCTTAATGTAAGAATAAGATAACTTATGTTAGGGAGTCTTTTTAGAAATGAATTTGTAAAATATAGTATATATCTATTATTATAAAGTAGAGTATATAAATTAAAATGTAAGGAGAGAGGACTTATTCATCCGAATATTATTAAAATAATTACAATTATTTCTAATATTTTTGTAGTATTAGGAATTATATTTTTAATTATGATGAAATTAATGTTAGCAATAGCAATGTTTGCCGTTTCATTAGCGATTAGTCTTGTTATTTTTAATGTATTATTTCGAGATCGTACGGGCATGAAAATTATCATTAATGTTTCATTTGCCATCGTTATTATCGCTATTATAGTTGCCTACAGTATTTTATCTAAATAAGACAGTTAGAGGAATTCCAATTTATGAAATATAGTAATCATTTACGTTTACCTACTTTACTTTTAATTATCGTACTCATAATATTAATTGTACTACTTTTTATCAATCATAAGGATATACTACGTAATGATCGAAGGTACAGTTTTCAAGAGGCTTTTCAAAAGCAAATTCAATCAGAGCAATTAAATACTATTGATAAAAATAATCAATTTGTTCTGGCAAATAATGATGAAGTAAAAAGGGCGATGAGTATATCTAAAAAAGATAATGACTTAAAATATATGGATATATCTAAAACAGTTCCAATGAATGAAGATGAGGTAAAACGTATACTTAAAAATAAAGGTATTTTAACAGGTCAGGCCCAAGCATTTTTAAAAGCCCAAGATAAATATCAAGTGAATATTATATATTTAATGAATCATGCAATAGTAGAAACAGCGAATGGTCAATCCGAACTTGCAAATGGTATTGAAGAGGATAATCATAAATATTTTAACTTTTTTGGAATTGGTGCATTTGATCAAGATGCCATAGCTACTGGTCATAGTTATGCTAAAGAACATAAATGGACAACACCAAGTGAAGCGATTATGGGCGGTGCGTCATTTATTCGTCATCAATATTTTGATAACGAACAAATTACGCTTTATCAGATGAGATGGAATCCTAAAAATCCAGGGTCTCATCAATATGCGAGTGATATTGAATGGGCAGACAAAATTGCAGATAATATGAAAAAAGATTATGAACGTTTAGGTATAAAAAAAGATAAGATACGTAGAAATTACTATATATCTAATAAATAGAGATATTGAGGTGTAATGGAATGAAAGTTGCAGTCATAGGTGCTGGTATCGGTGGTTTAACGGTTGCAGCGCTTTTACAAGAACAAGGGCATGAAGTTAAAGTTTTTGAGAGAAATTCTCATATTAAAGAAGTGGGTGCTGGTATTGGCATTGGTGATAATGTTTTAAAAAAACTCGGCAATCATGATTTAGCTAAAGGTATTAAAAATGCTGGACAAAATATAAAAGCATTAAATATTTATAGCGATAAAAATGATTTGCTTACATCTGTCAAATTAAAAGAAGAAACATTAAATGTTACATTATCTCGCCAGTCATTAATAGATTTGATACATTCATATGTAAAACCTAATACTATACTTACAGATTATGAAGTGACTAGAGTAGATGCTCAATCTGAACAAACGACGATTCATTTCTCGAAACATGCAAGTCAGACATTTGATTTATGCATTGGAGCGGATGGTATTCATTCAGCAGTTAGAAAAGCATTATTCAAAGATTCTAAAGTGATGTATCAAGGCTATACGTGCTTCAGAGGATTGGTAAAAGAAGCGGATATAATGAATCAAGATACAGCAGATGAATATTGGGGAAGAAGTGGACGCGTAGGTATTGTCCCATTAATTAATAATCAAGCATATTGGTTTATTACAATTAATGCAAATGAGAAAGATTCTAAATATGTATCGTTTGAAAAACCACATTTACAAGCTTATTTTAATCATTATCCTAATCAAGTGAGAGAATTATTAGATAAACAAAGTGAAACAGGTATTATTAAAAACGATTTATATGATTTAAAACCTTTATCTTCATTTGTACGTCATCGTACAGTCTTGCTAGGAGATGCTGCTCATGCAATGACACCAAATATGGGGCAAGGGGCAGGACAAGCAATGGAAGATGCCATTGTCTTAGCTAATTGTATCGCGTCTTATGATTTAGAAAAAGCATTACAGCGATATAATAAATTGCGTGTAAAACATACTAAAAAAGTAATACAGCGATCTCGAAAAATTGGAAATATTGCTCAAAAAGATAAAAAAATAATCGTAACATTGCGAAATTCTATCATGAAACGAATACCAAAACGATTGTTTAGTGGTCAAACTAAATTTTTATATAAAACGAAAGATGAATAAGGAGTTATCATAGAGTTCGTTATGAATTCTATGATAACTCCCTGTTTTATTTAACACTATTTTTTGTTGACAACGAATTGAGGTTCTTCACCATTTAATTTTTTAATTGTATCATTAGCTACAATTTTAGACATCATGTCACGAGCTTCAAATGTAGCATTACCGATATGTGGCGTAATTACTACGTTATCTAAAGATTTTAAGCCTTCAGTAATATCTGGCTCAAATTCATATACATCTAGAGCTGCTCCTTCAATATCTTTATTTTTCAATGCGTCAACAAGTGCTTGTTCATTGACAATAGGTCCACGTCCTGCATTTACTATATATGCAGTAGATTTCATTTTTTTGAACTGTTCTGAATCAATCATGTGGTGTAAATCTGGACTGTAAGCTGCATTGATTGTAATAAAATCAGAATGTTCTAATAAAGTATCTAAATCAACGTATTTTGCGCCAATTTTACGTTCTTTTTCTTTTTTTTGATGAGGACCTGTGTAAAGGATATCCATATCGAATCCTTTTGCGCGCTTAGCTACTGCGCTACCAATTTCTCCAAATCCTATAATACCAAGTGTTTTGCCTGAAACTTCACGGCCTCTAAAGAATAACGGTGCCCAACCCTCAAATCCTTTTGTACGGGAAAGTTTATCCCCCTCAACGATTCGACGAGCAACTGCTAGTACTAAACCAAATGTTAATTCAGCAGTTGCATCTGTAGATGCTTTCGGTGTATTTGTAACATCAATATCTTTGTCGCGTGCATAATCTACATCTACATTGTTAAATCCAGCACCATAATTAGCAATGATTTTTAGGTTTTTACCGCTATCAATCACTTCTTTATCTACATTAGTTGATAAAATGCTAATTAAAGCAGAAGCATCTTTGACGCCTTTTTTTAATGTTTCCTTATCAATGATACCTTCACCTTCATACATATCTACTTCAAAATGTTCTTTAAGTAGATTTAAACCTGCTTCTGGAATTTTACCAGCTATATATACTTTTTCCATCCATCTCACTCCTTTGTATTCTTTCAAACTAAGTATAATAAAAGAAAGATAGGGATACAAAGAATTCATATCAATAAAATTACTGTATCAATTTCAAAGCTATGACAGATATTAAGATTAAAGCAATACAAAAGATACGAATGAATTTTTTTGATTCATTATAGAAAATCATGCCTACAAGGGCACCTCCTGCAGTACCAATTCCTGTCCATATTGCATAGGCAGTTCCCATTGAAATCGATTGCATGGCTAGTTTTAAAGTGCTAAAGCTAAATATAAAAGTAATAGCACCTAATAGGATATATATTTTTTTATGTGTACGATTAAGTTCATTTAAGAATACAACGCCTAAAATCTCAAAGCAACCTGCAACTAAAAGGTATAACCACGACATTTTATTGACCTCCTTCAGATTGCTCATCTGTAGAAAGTTTTAATCCAATAATACCTATAATTAATAAAACGATAAATAATAACTTTATAAGAGAAAAAGTATGATTAATAAATAACATATCAATGATGACTGTTCCTACAGCTCCTATGCCAACAAAGACAGCATAAACTGTACCTACTGGAAGTTGTTTCGTAGCAGAAAGCATTAGATAAAAACTTAAGGCAATAAATAATATGGTAATCATCCATGTCAATACATTATGCGCATAATTTAGATAGGTTACCCATACAACTTCTATCAATCCAGATAAAATGACTTTTAACCACTGCATTACATCTATTAC
Organism: Staphylococcus sp. CoH_129_LAB_1; assembly: GCF_058191515.1. Classification (NCBI taxonomy): domain Bacteria; kingdom Bacillati; phylum Bacillota; class Bacilli; order Caryophanales; family Staphylococcaceae; genus Staphylococcus; species Staphylococcus sp. CoH_129_LAB_1. The sequence continues at coordinate 27,731 of NZ_JBXWKZ010000009.1, forward strand.
TCCTTATATTATTTTTATTAAGTAGGAATATTTTCTCAAATAATGAAGTGCTATGCAATTTTTGAAAAAAGTGATAAAGAATTCATTATGAATTCATTTTCTCACTTTAAGTTAACGATAGTATAATTTTAAGGATGATCTGAGACAATAAAATAGCGATTCTATTATATTTAAGTTATATCAATCTTAGATATTTATGATAAATGAATATAATTATAAGAACTTACTTCGCTTGCTGAAATTGTACGTGTGTCAGTTACGTATGCGCCACCAGTATAATTCATTTCTGAAATTGTAATGGATCCATCATTATTCATACTTTCTACATAAGCCACATGTCTTAAGCTTCCAGCTGTTGTTTGTAGAATTGAACCTGTTTCGGCATTGTGATTGACTGTGTATCCAGCTGCTGTTGTAGCATTTGCCCAGTTATTTGCGTTACCCATGTTGAACCAATAGCGCCATTTACTTTGTCATATACATACCATGTGCATTGACCAGCAGTGTAAAAGTTATTATTAGTTGAAGAGGTTGTCTTTGTTGATGTACTCGTTATACTTGTTGATTTTGAGGTAGATGATAGACTTGTCTGTTGTTGGTTGAATTGCTGTGTAGATTGGTGTTGAGTTAATTCTGCTGCGTCTGCATGATGTATAATTTAATCACGAAGCAGATGCTCCTATTCCTGCTGTTAGAGTCGATATTGTAATTATTTTTTTCATAAATAAAGTCCTCCTAAATACTATTCAACAATAGGATGATTTTAGTGATATGTTGAATATGTTTTTAAAATTGAATTGTTCCTGTTAACGACAATTCATACTTTAGCAGATAAAAACACATAATAGAGCATTGTTACTTTAACATAAATGAAACTCAAAATTTTTGAACAACTATGTAATAAAAGACAGTCTAATATTTCTAGTTGATATATTTCTTGGAAACTGCATTTTTCCTATATAAATTCTATTTTTAAATAATATCAATAGAATTTATATTACAATTTTTTGTGACAAACTTATTTTATTAAGATATATAATATGGATAAGCTGTTACAATTATACGGTATAGTTTGATATCATAATATTAATAGTGTTTGTAAAAATTAAAATTAGGCTATAGAATATAACAATACTATTTTGAAGATGCAGCATATATATCTGCATCTTTATTTTTTGAGAATACATTTTTAATGGATACTACTAAACATTCTATAAAGAGAAATGAGGAATTAAAATATGAAAATTGCAATCGTAGGATCGGGAAATGGTGCAGTAACTGCTGCAGTAGATATGGTTAATCAAGGTCATGAAGTTAAATTATATTGTCGCAACTCATCTATTAAAAAATTTGATAAGGCACTTGAAAAAGGCGGTTTTGATTTTAATAATGAAGGACAAGAAACTTTTGTGCCTTTTACAGATATTAGTGATGATATTGAATATGTATTAAAAGATGCAGAAGTTATACAAGTAGTGATTCCTTCTTCATATATTGAATATTATGCGAAAGTAATGTCTCATTATGTAACATCGGAACAAATTATTTTCTTTAATATCGCAGCAGCTATGGGATCAATTCGATTTATGAATGTATTAGAAGAACGACATATTAATATTCAACCTAAATATGCAGAAGCTAATACACTTACTTACGGAACACGTGTAGATTTTGAAGAGGCTCGAGTGGATTTATCTCTTAATGTAAGAAAAGTCTTTTTCTCAACATACAATAAAAGAGAGTTAAATGAATGTTTTGATAAAGTGAGTCAATTGTATCCACAATTAGTAAAAGAAGAAAGTTTGTGGAAAACGAATCTAGAAAATGGAAATCCTGAAGTTCATCCAGCTCCTACACTATTAAATGTAGGTCGTATAGATTATGCAGATACATTTGCATTATATAAAGAAGGTATCACAAAACATACAGTGCGACTTTTACATGCCATAGAATTAGAACGTCTAACTTTAGGACGTAAATTAGGATTTGAATTATTAACTGCTAAAGAAGCGCGTATTCAACGAGGTTATCTAGAACGTAAAGACGAGGATGAACCGCTAAATCGTTTATTTAATACAAGTCCTGTATTTTCACAAATTCCAGGACCGAACTCTGTAGAAAATCGTTATCTTACTGAAGATATCGCATATGGACTTGTATTATGGTCAAGTTTAGGACGTGAAATTGGTGTTGATACACCGAATATTGATGCAGTGATTACCATTGCTTCTACTATTCTTGAACGTGATTTCTTTAAAGAAGGATTAACAGTAGAAGAACTTGGCCTAGATAAATTAGGATTAAAATAAATATAATGTTTGGTATAGAAAAGAGGTCTTAAGAAAAAAGAAAAAGGAGCAGATATATGAAAAGAAAACCCACATTTTTAGAAGCAATATCTACAATTATTGTCATGGTCATAGTTGTTACAATTGGATTTATTAAATTTAATATCCCTATTCAAGTATTGTTACTTATCGCCTCAACCTACGCAGCCTTTATTGCTATGCGTGTCGGTTTAAAATGGAAAGACTTGGAAGAAGGAATTACACATCGATTGACAACAGCTATGCCTGCTATTTTCATTATTTTGGCTGTAGGTATTATTGTAGGTAGCTGGATGTACGCAGGTACTGTACCTGCATTAATCTACTATGGACTTAAGTTTTTGAATCCTAGTTATTTTCTAATTTCAGCATTTATTATTTCGGCTATATGTAGTTTAGCGACCGGGACAGCTTGGGGCTCTGCCTCTACAGCTGGGATCGCCTTAATATCTATTGGAAGTCAACTTGGTATAAATCAAGGAATGGCAGCAGGTGCAATTATTGCAGGTGCAGTGTTTGGAGATAAAATGTCACCTTTATCAGATACAACCAATCTTGCTGCACTCGTAACAAAAGTAAACATTTTTTCTCATATTAGAGCAATGATGCGGACAACCATTCCAGCATCAATCATTGGACTTATCGTATGGTTTTTTGCAGGATTAAACTCCCAAGGTAATGTAAATACAAAGCAAATAAAAGTACTTTTAAATGAACTATCTAGTATTTATAATATTAATTTTTTCGTATGGATTCCTTTAATTGTGATTATCATTTGCTTAATACTTAAAATTTCAACTGTTCCATCTATGCTTGTTTCAGCGTTGAGTGCTATTTTGATAGGTAAGTTTAATAATGGATTCAAATTTGTAGATGGTTTTAAAGCAACGTTTGATGGCTTTACATCATCTATGACTGGTCATTCTCATATCACCGAAAATGCAAAAACATTGATTGAACAAGGTGGAATGATGAGTATGACACAAATCATTGTGACCATTTTTTGTGGTTATGCCTTTGCAGGTATTGTAGAGAAATCTGGTTGTTTAGATGTAATGTTACAAACTGTCGCAAAAGGTGTTAAATCTGTTGGAACCCTTGTTCTTATTACTGTGCTATCGTCACTAATGTTGGTATTTGCTGCCGGTGTGGCGTCAATTGTTATTATTATGGTTGGAGTACTTATGAAAGAAATGTTTGAAGATATGAATTTAGATAGAAGTAATTTATCTCGTACATTAGAAGATTCAAGTACTATGGTTCTACCATTAATTCCTTGGGGCACATCAGGTATTTACTATGCGCAACAATTAGGAGTTTCAGTTGATCAATTCTTTATTTGGACAGTACCATGTTATTTATGTGCAATATTAGCAGTTATTTATGGTTTTACTGGTATTGGTATTCGAAAAAAACGTAATGAAAATTAATGTATAAATGTTTAATTCTTCTAAAAAAGGAGATAAGTATGGTTAAACTGTTGGTATGGATATATAGTAGCGATGCTATCTTTAAAAATGCTTAACCATAAATATCCTAAAAGATGAATTGACAGTGGGTTCAATTTTTGTAGTGAGAATTGAATCCATAAATAAAGAGAATAAAAATTAATAATATAAAAAAGCGTTCGAAACTATATTTTATGTTTCGAACGCTTTTTTAATTGTATGGTGCATTATTTTAACTAATGAATGTAGTTGTATGAAGCAGCTTCGTTTGCAGAAAGTGTACGAGATGTAACAACACCTACACCATGGCCATAGTTCATTTCAGAAACTGTAACAGAACCATCACTACCAACACTTTCAACGTATGCTACGTGACCATATGCACCAGCAGTAGATTGCATTACTGCACCAGCAGACGGACGATTATTTACTGTATAACCAGCAGCAGCAGCGGCATTTGCCCAGTTATTAGCATTGCCCCATGTTGAACCAATTTTACCTCCTACACGATCATATACATAATATGTACATTGTCCAGAAGTATAGTAGTTTCTACCTGAACTAGCAGAATTAGAAATTGAAGTACCATTTGATGAAGGTGCAGTTGTAGTTGTAACTTTTACATTTTTGTGTGAAGTAGAAGCAGCACCTAGACCACCAGTTTGTTGATTATTTGATGTATAAGATTGTGTAGTATATCCAGTATTTTGATTATTTTGGTATGTATTTGCATTATTGTAAGAATAGCTATATTGGTAATTAGAATGATTTAAACGATCTGGGCTCCAGTTACCTTTCCAAGTGTAATGATAGTTACCTTGTTGGTCGATAGTGTAAGAGTAGCTATATGAAGTAGGGTCATTTGGATTATAACCTTGTTCAGCTGCGTGAGCTTCATGTCCATGTCCAGCAATGGCAATTGTAGCAACTCCTGCAGTAGCGATTGTAGCTGTAGCGATTTTTTTCATTTTAAATTTCCTCCTGAGAATTAAATTAATTTAGTTTATATTTAATAGTCATTTGTTAACTTAGTCTATAAATCATTTGTATTCTTAAAGACAAAATTTACTTTATCAAAAAAAATGTAATTTGTGTGGAATGTTATTGATTTGTAATTTTTCGCTAATATTAGGAGGTATAAATTTGATTTTTAGTAATATTTTGTAATATAAAAAAATCCTATTACATCAGCCTTCCTAAGATAATATGAAAAAATCACTCATTTTTTTGTAATCTATTTGTAAAATAATAGAAAAAAAGAGTATAACGAAGTAATATAGCTAATTAATTATTTTTTATATAAGGGTTTAATTGATTATCTTTTTTAGGTTAATTAAGCAAGTTTATATTGGAAAACAGTGAAATCATACTATAAGATGATAAAGTGATAAAATAAGTTAAAATATTGCTACTGCTAATACCGAGATAAAACATACAATTGTATATGAAGATGGATCTTCGATACTTATGAATAAGTATTGAGTCGATAATTCAATAGAATTAAGTGATGAATACAGTGGAGAAATATCATTACTTATATCTTGTCTTTATATTACAAAAGAGAGGAAAGACGTATGATAGATAAATTTTCGGTAAAGCTTTTGAAGAATACGAGAATATTAAAACAAAAAGAATCTAATATAAAGCTTATATATTGGTTAAAAGGTTCTGGGAAGATTAATTTAGATTTAGATACATATACTATGAAAACTAGAGATTTCGTATTTATTATGTTAAATGATTTATATTCAATAGAAGGTGAATCCAATTCTGTTATAGCAATCATTGAGATTGATTTTAAAGATTATTTAAGATTTGCGGATGATTATATTAGACAAAAAGGTTATAAATTTTCTTCAATTGAACGAAAACAAATAGAATCATTTATTATTAATCTTCTTGAATTCGAGAGTCGAAAACCGAGACTTCCACATATAAGAGATAAATTAGTGAAACACTTATGTGTAGAATTAGGCTACATTCAACGAAAGCATCGTCATAACTATAAACTAGATAATCCACTTGTGGATGAAGTTCATGAATATATTATCGAGCATCACCATGAAAAGATTAATAAACAAGCATTGGCAAATTCTCTTGATATGTCTAATAAAGAGTTGAGTCAAGTGATTAAATTTCATACACCTTATCATAACATTCCTCAATATATTAATGATATTCGTTTAAAATTATGTTTGCTCGATATTTTGAGTAGTAATGAATTCATTCAAAATATTGCATACAAACATGGGTTCAATCACTTTCCAAGGTTTATAGCTCTATTTAGTAAAAAGTATGGAATGACGCCTGGTCAAGCAAGGAAAAAACAATTCGCTCCAATATATAAAACCACAGAAACGATTGAATTACCTTTAGACACTGAAGCACAGTCGCTTATTGCAGAGGCTAAAAGTAATTATCATACCTAAAAAAATGATAGAAAATCAGGACATAGAGAAAGAGTTGCTCATACTTAATATAAAGATAGGTTTACAACGCTTTTAAATTTTATCGCAATACTGAAGACTATCTTCTAGAATTGTTATAAAAATTGCGAGGTGACAAATATCATGAAAAAGAATGATATAGATGCACTGTTATTTTATCTTTTATTTTATAAAGCAGTAGATGAAATATTAAAATATTCTAAAAATCTGAGTCTTGAACATTTGAACATACTACATACTATCATTGAACATTATGAAATGTGTCAACAAGGCATGGATATTGAAACTTTAATGAAAAAGACGTATACATCGAAACGAAGTTTACTTTATCTTATTAGCCATTTATATCACGAAAATTGGATTTTTAAATTATATGATGCCAATGATCAAAGAAAACTGAGAATTATACCTATAGAAATGTATGAGAGAAAAATTAATCATTTATTACTAGACATTGGAGAAGTACTTGAAAATGCATACCTATTAATAGCAAGTGAGCATACATGTTATTATAAATTTGCTTATCTAATTACAATATATAATGCGTTGAATAAAATTAAAAGTAGTATTGAGCATTTTAACTTAACATTAAATGACTTGCTTATTCTAGGTATTATACGGTCTAATCAGCAGTATATATCATTAAAAACAATAAACTATTTTTCACGTTGTCAATCTGTAAATATAACTTTAGTAATTAAACGATTACAGCAAAGAGGTTATATCTTAAAGGAAAGGGATACTATAGATGAACGTAGAGTTTCAATTAAGTTAAACATGTCGAAATTAAACGAAATTGATGATATTTTAAATCAATGTAGTTGTGTATTAAAAAAGGAACTAGGAGTATAAGTAGATTATAAAAATGATTGATAACTAGCGAGCCTGGGACATTATGAGTTGTCTCAGGTATTTTTGTCATGTGTTAGTCAATGACTGAATTTAAATCCCTCCTAGACTAAGATTTTTCAATTCTAGTGATGTCGAAGTAAAGAGAATTTCAGCGAGAAAAGCTATACTCAATGGAAGCCAGAGAGAGACTAGCGTAGAATAGTGCAGTCAACATGAATGACGAGCCACACTTCAGTTATTTTAATTTAAGTTCCTAGTAGCTGGAATAATTATGTATAATTTAATTTGTCATATGACATTTTAATATATAATATCATTTTAATTTCATAAAAATATTGAAATATTATACTTAAATGTTATAAAATAATTTTTATAGCATAAGAAATGTTTAGTGTTGTAGTAGTTAGTATACATGAACCTTGTAGCAACTAGACGTACATCGGAGGAGTGGTTTAGAATATGGGACAAATTAAAGACATCAATGATTTAGTGAACGCAACATTTCAAGTGAAAAAGTTTTTTAAAGATATTAAGAAAAAATATAATTTAAATTATGAAGAAATTTATATTCTAAATTATATTGTTAAAAGTAAAACAGATGAAATTACTTCAAAAGAAATTGCAACCTATTCAGAATTTAAACCTTATTACTTAACTAAAGCATTACAAAAACTAAAAGATTTACAATTATTATCAAAAAAACGTAGTATACAAGATGAAAGAACAGTTATTGTTTATGTAACAAAAGAGCAACGAGAGAGAATTCATGCCTTAATTGCTGAATTAGAGAAATATATAAAATAGAATGATGAAGGGATAAAAGAGTGAGACAGAAAAGTTATTTTTTCTGTTCGCTCTTTTTTTAATTCTATTATATTATGCTAATCTGATGCTTTATATTATTAAAACCGAGTGTTAAACTATGATTAAATATATCAAATATTGAATAGGTGATAGTCATGTTAGATTCATTTTTAATTAGTAGTGATATTCAAAGAAAATGGATTGAAAAATTTAAGACAATTGAAGATACATTTAAACAAAGAGCAGCAGCAGAAGATATTGACTCTAAATTTCCATTTGACAATATAAAATGGCTTGTAGAGGAAGGTTATAGTGTGTTAACTTTACCTAAATCATATGGTGGAGAAGGTGCAACAATAGAAGATATGGTCGTTTTACAATCGTATCTTGGGGCTATAGATGGCGCTACAGCATTGTCTATAGGTTGGCATCTAAGCGTTATTGGCCAACTATACCAACAACACATGTGGAGTCAAACTATGCTTGATCGATTTGCAATAGAAGTAAAAAATGGTGCTCTTGTAAATAGAGCCGTAAGTGAGGCTGATACTGGTAGTCCTACACGTGGTGGTAGACCTGCAACACATGCAATAAAAACTAAAGATGGATATAAGCTAAATGGTGTGAAAACTTTTACTTCTATGAGTAAAGCATTGACACATTATATAGTTGCCGCATTTGTAGAAGATATTCAAGAAGTAGGATTCTTTTTAATTCCTAGAAACGCTAAAGGGCTAGAAATTGCCGATAATTGGAATATGTTAGGGATGCGTGCAACCGAAAGCCATGATTTAGTATTAAATGATGTTATAGTTCCATTTGAAAACTTCGTAGAAACGAAACATAAACCTCAACCAAATGGATGGATTCTACATATTCCAAGTGTATATTTAGGTATTGCTCAAGCAGCAAGAGACTATGCAATTGAGTTCGCTAAAACTCATTCTCCTAATAGTATTGACGGGACAATTGCTAAGCTACCTACTGTACAGCAAAATGTAGGGAAAATGGAATCACTCTTATTATCGGCCCGTCATTTCTTATGGAGTACGGCTAAAGGTTATAACCAATATAATGAAACACTTAATATTTGGAATGAAACATCTGCGAGTAAAATTTTAGTCATGAATCAAGGATTAGAAGTGGTAGATATTGCTATGCGAATAGTAGGTGCGAAAAGTTTGGAAATGGATCGTCCATTACAACGCTATTATCGTAATATGCGTGCTGGTTTACATAATCCACCTATGGAAGATGCGGCGTATACGAATATTGCAAAATCTGTACTTGATTTAATGTAAAATTTATTTTCTATTTATAATACGTTTAAAGATAGCTATGATTACTTATAATGTAGTCATAGCTTTTTTATCATAATTTTTGGAGGGGTTTAATGACTAAACTATATTTTAATCATGATGGCGGTGTTGATGATTTGATCTCACTTTTTTTATTATTACAAATGGACAATATTGAATTAGTAGGTGTCAGTACGATAGGTGCAGATTGTTATTTAGAACCTTCTTTAAGTGCTTCATGTAAAATTATAAATCGTTTTTCAAATTTATCTATCGATGTAGCACCTTCATACGAGAGAGGGGTTAATCCTTTTCCAAAAGAATGGAGAATGCATGCCTTTTTTATGGATGCGCTTCCTATTTTAAATGAGGAATGGATTGGTAAACAATCTGTAAGAAGTACATTTGAAGCCTACGAAGATATTATAAATGTATTAAATAATACCAAAGATAAGGTAACTTTATTGTTTACTGGTCCGTTAACCGATTTAGCTAAAGCAATCAAACACGATAAAGAAATAGTAAACAATATTGAAAAATTAGTTTGGATGGGAGGTACATTTTTGGAAAAAGGAAATGTAGAAGAACCCGAACATGATGGCACAGCTGAGTGGAATGCTTTTTGGGATCCTGAAGCGGTTAAAACAGTATTTAATACACCAATAGAGATAGAGATGGTAGCGTTAGAAAGCACAAATCAAGTACCATTGACACCAGCTATTCGTCAAATGTGGGCAAATCAACGTCAGTTTATAGGAGTTGATTTTTTAGGAGTCAGTTATGCAGCTGTCCCTCCTCTTACTCATTTTGTCACGAACTCTACTTACTTTTTATGGGATGTATTGACGACTGCTCAAATTGGAAGAAAAAGTTTAACGCATTCAATTGAACTTAAAGTAGATGTACATACAAAAGGACCCAGTCAAGGACGTACATATAAGTGTAATCATGGGCGTTTAGTTCGAGTAGTTAATCATGTAAATCATGATGAGTTTTTTGAATATATCACTGATTTAGCTAAAAAAGTGATTTAATAAATATTAATGTAAACTTTTTGTATAAAACAGTTTACATTAATGGTATAATTTTCTTCATAAAAAGGAGGAAATAGAATGAGTACAAAGAATTTAGTATATACAGCATTAATGACTGCAATTATTTGTATTTTAGGTCTAGTGCCTGGCATACCGTTACCATTTATGCCTGTACCCATTGTATTACAAAATATAGGTATATTTTTAGCAGGTATCATATTAGGTCGTAAATATGGCACACTAAGTGTTATTATATTTTTATTATTGGTAGCTACTGGATTACCATTGCTATCAGGCGGGCGTGGTGGAATAGGCGTATTTGCCGGATCGTCAGCAGGATTTTTATTTTTATATCCAGTAGTGGCGTATCTAATAGGTTTAGTAAGAGATCGATTTAGAGATCATATTAATTTCTTCACATTATTTATCGGTATACTTGTGTTTGGTGTTTTATTATTAGATATAGTAGGAACAATTATTATGGGATTCATTATACATATGCCTGTAAGTAAAGCATTTTTATTATCTTTTACATTTGTTCCTGGAGATATCATTAAAGCGATTATTGCGAGCTTAATTGGTACAACATTACTTAATCACTCACGTTTTAAAAATTTGGTATAATAGCATAAAATATACATAATTAGGTGAGGGTGCTATGACACAAATAACAATGAAGCAGATAAAAGAAGAAGGAGAAGTATATTTAGAAGATGAGTTTAAGATTATATATTTAACACCTTCCGAACCACTGACTTATCATATGAATAAATGGAAATATAAAGTGTTACCCACTATAAACCAATGGTATTCAGATATAGAGAAACAGTGGGAAATGCACAAACGTCAGCAGTCTTCTCATCTAGCTTTTACGTTTCCAGAAAATATGACACCTAATGTAACTTGGTTAGAAGCGATACGTAATAAAGGATTTCAATTAGGACTATTTGAATTGTATGCTATAGAAAGTGACATACTAAAACAATTCAATAAAAATAGCCATGTCGATATTGAACCGGTAACTAAAAATAATATGGAAGACTATTTAAATATTTATAATGAATTTTCAAAACCATATGGAGAAATGTTTGTTAAAGAAAATGAATTACGTACGAAAAAAGCAATATTAAATGGAGAAGATAATATAAATCGTATTGTTGCATATTATTGTCAAGAGCCAGTAGGAATCTTAGATGCAATTGTGACAAATGATACAATTGAAATTGACGGATTTGGTGTGATAGAAACTTATCAACACAGAGGTATTGGTACTACAATGCAGTCCTATGTAGGCGATTTAGCTGAATCTCGTCCAGTTATTTTAGTTGCAGATGGTGACGATACGGCAAAAGATATGTATATTAAACAAGGTTATATTTTCCAAAGTTTTCAATATCAAATTATTAAAGAAGATGTAATGTAAATAAAATCAAGGAGTGAAATGTGAATTTATAATACATTCTATTTCACTCCTTTTACACGTTCTGGATGACTATAAATATTAAAAGAACCGTCTCTAATAAAGCCAATAGCAGTAATATTTAAATCTTGTGCAAGCGTGACTGCCAATGTTGTAGGCGCAGATTTTGATAAAATAACACCAACACCGATTTTAGCGGCTTTCAACAAAATTTCAGATGATATCCGACCACTAAAAATCAAGACTTTGTTTCTAACAGAAATACGATGAGAGAGACAAAAACCATAAAGTTTATCTAAAGCATTATGTCTGCCTATATCTTGACGATGTTCAAAAAAAGTTTCTCCATCGCTAATTGCAGCATTATGCAGCCCACCGGTTTGCTTAAATAATGTACTTGCACTTTGCAAACCCGTCATCATATTCAAGATTTGACGTGGTGTTAATACAATATTAGACATTGATGTTTTAGCAACCGCTGCGTCATTTTGAAAATAAAATTCACGACTCTTTCCGCAACATGAGGCGACCATGCGTTTTGTAGAGTATTTGAACCGATCTCCTAAAGTCTTAGTCAATTCTACATGAGCAAAGCCTTTACTATCATCTATTTGTAAAGAATGAATCTCTTCTTTTTTATAAATAGCACCTTCAGAAGCTAAAAATCCTATTACTAATTCCTCTAAATGTGTTGGACTGCAAATGACGGTCGCAAACTCTTTGCCATTCACCATAATTGTTAAAGGGAATTCAGTAACATAGCTATCTTTAGTATCAATTAATTTTCCATTTTCATATCTAATAATTGATTGATTCTGTTGAACATCTTTGTCCATACTTATCCCCCCTAGATTTATCTCTACTCTATACTTTAGCATTTATCAAAAAATAGTGCTTTTAATTTTTGCAATATATTATTAACTTCAGTAAAACTTTTCAAAATAATGAAATAGCGTATAATATTTATTTGAAACGGAGGTATTATATTTTATGAATATAAAACGTTATTTAGCAATTTTAATGGTAGTTATCACAATATTAGCCACAGGATGTTCAAGTACAAAAGATAAAGAGGATCATAAACAGGCTAAGAACGATACAAATAATGATAATCCTAAAGTAGAATTAAAAATTTCTGCAGCAGCCAGTTTGAGTGATGTAAGTAAAGCATTAAAAAAAGAATTTGAGAAAACACATAAAAATGTAAATATTACATTTAATTATGGGGGATCAGGTGCGTTAAGACAACAAATTGAAAAAGGTGCGCCAGCTGATGTCTTTATGTCTGCCAATACAAAAGATGTGGATTTACTGAAAAAGAATAATCAAGCACATGATACATATAAATACGCACATAATCAGTTGGTATTGATTGGTGATAAAAACAGTGATCAAGCTTCAGTAAAAGATTTAAAAGGCAATGAAAAATTAGCTATTGGTGAAGTGAAAACTGTACCAGCAGGTAAATATGCGAAACAATATTTAGATGATCAAAATTTATATAACGATGTAAAAGATAAAATTGTATATGCGAAAGATGTTAAACAAGTATTAAATTACGTTGAAAAAGGTAATGCACAAATGGGATTTGTATATGAAACTGATTTATATATAAATAATGAAAGAACTGATAAAGTAAATGAAATTAAAAAAGCTGATTTGAAAAAAACTATCACTTATGAAGCAGGCGCGACATCAGATAATAAACTTGCTAAAGAGTGGATGGAATTCTTAAAATCTAAAAAAGCGAAAGATATTTTAAAAGAATATCATTTTGAAGTATAGGGAGATGACATATGCCTGATTTAACACCTCTATGGATTTCTATTAAAGTAGCGCTTATCAGTACGATAATTGTCTCTATATTAGGAATCTTTATTTGTAAAATGTTATATAAAAGAAAAGGGCATGCAACTAAATTCCTTGAAAGCTTAATATTATTACCAATTGTTTTACCACCAACAGTTCTAGGATTTATACTTATTATTATCTTTTCACCTAGAACATTTGTAGGACAATTCTTTCAAAATATACTTCATTTACCCGTAGTATTTACAATGACAGGTGCAGTAATTGCATCTGTCATTGTTAGTTTTCCACTGATGTATCAACATACTATACATGGTTTTCGAAGTATTAATCCTAAAATGCTAAATACTGCACGAACAATGGGAGCAAGTGAACGTAAAATTTTTTATCGTTTAATTCTATCATTATCTAAACGTTCAATTATAGCGGGTATTATGATGAGTTTTGCGAGAGCTATTGGAGAATTTGGTGCAACATTGATGATTGCAGGATATATTCCTAACAAAACTAATACACTACCACTTGAAATTTATTTTTTAGTAGAACAAGGGAAAGAAAATCAAGCGTGGTTATGGGTACTTGTACTCGTTGCATTTTCTATTACAGTCATTAGTGTGTTGAATTTTGCGAATCGTGATAAATCACAGGAGGTAGACTAGGTGTTACAAATTAAATTACAACATCAGTTAAAACAATCATTAATTCATATTAATATTGAAGATACAAAAGCTAAAATTTACGCAATACAAGGTCCCTCTGGCATTGGAAAAACAACAATATTAAATATCATTGCGGGTTTAAGACAGCCAGATGAGGCATATATCAATATTGATAATAATGTATTAGTGGATACTAAAAACCATATTAATGTAAAGATTCAACAACGCGAAATTGGCTATTTATTTCAAGATTATCAACTATTTCCTAACATGACTGTTTTACAGAATATTACATTTATGGCTAAACACTCTAACCATATTGATGAACTTATTCGACGATTAAATATTAGTCATTTAATGAATCAGTTTCCGATGACACTATCTGGCGGGGAAGCTCAACGTGTAGCACTTGCCCGAACTTTAAGTACGAAACCAAGTTTAATACTGCTTGATGAACCTTTTTCAAGTTTAGACGATGCGTCTAAAGATGAAGGAATACATCTAGTTAAGCAAATTCATAAAGAATGGTGTATACCTATCATTTTTGTGACGCACTCTAATTATGAAGCAAAAGTATTAGCAGACGAAATTATTCAAATTAACTAAATAGGAGTAGGGTATCAAAATCTAGACCATTTTAGATTTCTGTCCTACTCCTATTTAGTTATAATAAAAAGAAGAGAGAATTTTGAGAGAGGTTTCAAATCATGACTCAAGAACGTTATTCAAGACAAATTTTATTTAAAAATATTGGAGAACATGGACAACAAAGCATTCATCAGAAACACGTATTTATTGTTGGAATGGGGGCCTTAGGTACACATGTAGCTGAAGGACTAGTTCGTGCTGGAATTCGAGAGTTGACTATTGTGGATAGGGACTATGTTGAATATAGTAATTTACAAAGACAGACATTGTTTACAGAAAGTGATGCAGATCGCATGTTGCCAAAAGTTGTAGCTGCACAATATCACTTGAAACATATTCGTTCTGATATAAAAATAAATAGTTATGTTGAACATTTAGATGTTCATTGTTTAGAACAAAATGCAATAACTGTAGATTTAATTATTGATGCAACTGATAATTTTGAAACAAGACAGATAATCAATGATTTTTCTTATAAATATCGCATTCCTTGGATTTATGGTGGAGTAGTTCAAAGTACCTATGTAGAAACAGCGTTTATTCCGGGGATAACGCCATGTTTTAATTGCTTAATGCCTCAATTACCAATTATAAATCTCACATGTGATACTGTTGGTGTGATTCAACCAGCCGTAACTATGGCAACAAGTTTTCAATTACGCGATGCTTTAAAGATATTGATTGGTCAACAGCTTCCCGCAAAGTTGACATATGGAGATATTTGGGAGAATACACATTTTTCTTTCGGTTATAGTAAAATGCGCCGTGATGATTGCCCTACTTGTGGTACTCATCCTAGCTTTCCGTATTTATATACTCATCCAACTTCATATGCAACATTGTGTGGTAGAGATACAGTGCAATATGAAAATAAAGACATTACAAAAAAATTATTAATTGATTTTCTTACAAAACATGATATTCGTTATCGTGAAAATCAATATATGTTAGTATTTGAATTTAAAAAACATAGAATTGTATATTTTTCGGGCGGACGAATGTTGATTCACGGTACAACTAAAAAGTCTGAAGCAATACAGTTAATCAATCAATTATTTGGATAAGGGGAGAATGATGATGATGCATCAACATGAAAATAAAGAAGTACAAAAAAAGATTCAATGTGCAGTGCTAACAGTTTCTGATACACGAAATAAAGAAACAGATAAAGGGGGGCAATTAGTTCAAGAATGTTTAAAAGAACTGAATATAGAGGTTATAAAAGAACACTATAGCATCGTTAAAGATGACAAGGTAGATATTCAATCTCAAATTGACGAATGGCTAGCATCAGATATTGATGTCATTATAACGACTGGAGGTACAGGTATCGCACAACGTGATGTGACTATAGAAGCGGTACAACCACTTTTAGATAAAGAGATCGAAGGATTTGGAGAACTCTTTAGATATTTAAGCTATACGGAAGATGTAGGAACAAAAGCACTTCTCTCAAGAGCTTTATCAGGTACAATTATGAATAAATTAATCTTTACTTTACCAGGTTCAACAGGGGCAGTGAAGTTAGCAATGACTAAGCTCATTATTCCTGAATTAAATCATATGGTGTATGAACTCAATAAATAAAATAGTCATAAAGAGCATTGTAAATCATAGGTTTCCCTAATTGAAAAAGCTACTTATGACTATCATAATGGAAGAACATATAGATTAATCTAATTGACGGTGATAATCTCCAGATTTGCCTCCAGATTTTGATTCAAGGTATGTGTTACCAATTATCATTCCTTTATCAACTGCTTTTGTCATATCGTATATCGTGAGAGCAGTAACTGAAGCGGCAGTTAATGCTTCCATTTCAACACCTGTCTTACCTGTTGTTGAAACTGTAGCAGTAATGTTTAGTTGATAGTGGCGTAGTGTGTTCGTCTGATTCCAAGAGAATTCAATATCTATACCAGTTAGTGGTAACGGATGACACATTGGAATAATTGTTGATGTATTTTTAGCAGCCATTATACCTGCAATTTGAGCAGTATTAAGTACATTACCTTTTTTATTTGTGTTGTCAATAATTTGATGGTAAATTGTGTCATTTACTGTGATGCTTGAATGAGCTTTAGCAACGCGTTTTGTAATATCTTTATTGGAAACATCGACCATTTTCGCATTACCTTGATGATTGATATGTGTAAAATTTGACATAAATAGCCTCCTATAGAAATATTTAAAAAATCCTAACATTTAGATAAAGTTATAAAAAATATTGTTAATTAATAAATCGCTATATTACTGAGATTATAAAATAGTATATCATGAATTTATTGTGTAAATGGAGTTGATAAAATGGTAGTCGAAAAAAGAAAACCAATACCTGTAAAGGAAGCAATTGAACGTATTGTAAAACAAAAAATATATACTCAGCAAAGTAACATAACATTAGAGAAGAGTTTAGGATATGTCTTAGCAGAAGATATTGTAGCAACTTATGATATACCACGTTTTAATAAGTCCCCTTATGATGGGTTTGCTATAAGAAGTGAAGATTCGGCTGGTGCTTTTTCAAAAAATCGTAAAACATTTAAAGTAATAGATCATATTGGTGCAGGAACCGTGTCTCATAAAACTGTGGGAGAAAATGAAGCAGTCCGTATTATGACAGGCGCTCAAATTCCTGATGGTGCAGATGCAGTAGTTATGTTTGAACAAACTTTGGAAAATGGTGATACATTTACTATTCGAAAACCTTTTGAAAAGAATGAAAATGTGTCGCTTAAAGGAGAAGAAACTAAAACTGGAGATATCGTCTTAAAAAAAGGACAGGTTATTAATCCTGGAGCCATTGCAGTACTAGCTACCTATGGTTATATGGAGGTGCCGGTGTTTTTAAAACCAAGTATTGCAGTGATTGCTACTGGAAGTGAATTATTAAATGTAGACGAAGAATTACAACCAGGAAAAATTAGAAATTCTAATGGGCCAATGATTCAAGCATTGGCTGATAAAATGGGATTAACAGTTGAAGTTTATAATATACAACGAGATGATTTGGAAAGTAATATCCAAGTGATCACAAAAGCAATGAAACAGCATGATATAGTTATTACTACTGGAGGCGTTTCAGTAGGTGATTATGACTTTTTACCTGAAATATATAAAGCAATTCAAGCAAAAGTGTTATTTAATAAAATAGCGATGCGTCCTGGAAGCGTGACAACTGTGGCAGTTGCAAACAATAAGTATTTATTCGGATTATCAGGTAATCCATCTGCTTGTTTTACTGGATTTGAATTATTTGTTAAACCAGCAGTTCAACATATGATGCAAGCGAAAGCAGTTTATCCGCAAATTGTGAAAGCAACATTAATGGACGATTTTACTAAAGCAAATCCATTTACAAGATTTATTAGAGCAACTGCATCTTTCACTCATAATTGTGCAACAGTGGTTCCATCTGGTTTTAATAAATCGGGTGCTGTAATAGCAATTGCACATAGTAATGCAATGATTATGTTGCCAGGAGGGACAAGAGGATTTAAAGCTGGCCACACTGTAGACGTTATTTTGACTGAATCAAATGTTTTCGAAGAGGAACTGTCATTATGATTTTACAAATAGTCGGTTTTAAAGATTCGGGTAAAACGACTTTGTTACAACAATCTGTTACATTTCTAAAATCGCAAGGCTATCACATTGTGACGATTAAACATCACGGACATCATGAAGATGATATTACACTTCAATCATCTAATGTAGATCATATGAAACATTTTGAAGCTGGTGCAGATCAGAGTATTGTTCAAGGGTTGGCTTATCAACAAACAGTAACTCGTAGAAACCAACCATCGCTTGAACAGCTGATAAGAGAAAGTGTAACTATTAGTTATGACGTTATTTTAGTTGAAGGATTTAAAAATGAGAATTATGACAAAATAGTGGTATATAACAACAAAGAGGAATTAGAAAAACTGAGACTTCTTACACGTGTTAAATATTTTTATAATTATAATAATGAGAATGCTTTAAAAGACTATGAACAATGGTTACTAAACTGGTTGAAACAAAAGGATGAATATAAAAATGAAACAATTTGAAATCGTGACAAATCCAATTGAACCTGATCAATATAGAACATTCACTTTAAATGAACATCAAGGAGCTATTGTTGTATTTACAGGTCATGTTCGTGAATGGACTAAAGGAGTAAAGACAGAGTATCTTGAATATGAAGCTTATATTCCAATGGCTCAAAAAAAAATAGAACAAATTGGAGAAGAAATTACACAGCGTTGGCCAGGAACAATAACAACTATTGTACATCGCATTGGTCCTTTACAAATCTCTGATATTGCAGTATTGATTGCTGTCTCTTCGCCGCACCGTAAAGATGCTTATCGTGCAAATGAATATGCGATTGAAAGAATTAAAGAAATTGTGCCGATTTGGAAAAAAGAGATTTGGGAAGACGGCGCAAAGTGGCAAGGACATCAAAGAGGAGATTATGGTCAAGTGACTAAAGGAGAGGGTTAAATGGAAGTATTATATTTTGCAGAAATAAAAGAAATATTAAAAATGAATTCAGAAGATATTGATTTAATAGAAGATATTACTGTAGAAACATTTAAAGAGTTATTATTTGAACGTCACCCATCCATTCGTGATAAAAAGTTTCAAGTAGCAGTAAATGAAGAATTTGTTCAACTTAATGATATCGTAAAGCAAGATGACGTTGTTGCGTTAATTCCTCCAGTTAGTGGAGGTTAAATATGAAAGCAATTATTCTAGCTGGTGGGCATTCTAAGCGTTTTGGTAGACCTAAGGCTTTTGCGTGTATTCATGGACAAATGTTCTATAAACGAATTATTAACACACTAAAAGAAACTAATTTATTTGACGAAATTATTATAAGTACAAACCGACAACTTAAGAATAAATTTGAGCATAAAGATATTATGATAGATGAAGAAGCACATGCAGAGAAAGGCCCGTTATCAGGAATCTACACAGTTATGAAACATTATAGTAATGAAGAATTGTTTTTTGTGGTCTCTGTAGACACTCCTATGATTACAAAAGAAGCAATAACTCAGCTATATCAATTTGCAATTTCACAGCGTATTGAACGTCAAGTTGATATAGTAGCTTATTCAGACAATGACAAAACTATACCGACCATTGCTTTTTACAGTCGTCGAGTCTATTCGAATATTGAGAAAGCACTCAATTCTAATGATTATAGCTTACGGCATGTTTATAAAAATGTGGTAACATGCTTTCTAGATACTAAAGAGGTTCAGCCTTTAAAAAATTGGTCTAAAAATATTAATTATCAAGATGATTTGAATACTTTACTTCATCAGATTAATGATTAAAGGAGGAACACGTTAATGACGATCCAAATTAAAGACAAATTAGGACGTCCTATAAGAGATTTACGAATTTCTGTAACAGACCGTTGTAATTTTAGATGCGATTATTGTATGCCAAAAGAAATATTTGGTGATGATTTTGTTTTTTTACCTAAAGATGAATTGCTTACATTTGATGAAATTACAACAATTGCTAAAGTTTATGCTGAATTAGGTGTAAAAAAATTAAGAATCACTGGTGGAGAACCCTTATTACGACGTGATTTATATAAATTAATTGAAAAACTCAATCATATTGAAGGTATTGAAGATATTGGTATGACCACTAATGGCTTACTATTAAAAAAACATGGTCAAAAGTTGTATGATGCAGGCTTACGTAGAATTAATGTAAGTTTAGACGCGATTGATGATGAAATGTTTCAAACAATCAACAATCGTAACATTAAAGCCTCTACTATCTTACAACAAATTGATTATGCGGTATCTATTGGATTTCATGTAAAAGTAAATGTAGTTATACAAAAAGGGATTAATGATGA
Organism: Staphylococcus sp. CoH_129_LAB_1; assembly: GCF_058191515.1. Classification (NCBI taxonomy): domain Bacteria; kingdom Bacillati; phylum Bacillota; class Bacilli; order Caryophanales; family Staphylococcaceae; genus Staphylococcus; species Staphylococcus sp. CoH_129_LAB_1. Next base: position 48,349 of record NZ_JBXWKZ010000009.1, read on the forward strand.
TCAAATCTTACCTATGATTGAATACTTTAAAGATAAACATATTCAAATAAGATTCATTGAATTTATGGATGTAGGAAATGATAATGGTTGGGATTTTAGTAAAGTAGTCACGAAAGAAGAAATGCTATCCACAATTGAAGAAGAGTTTGATATAGAACCACTTCCGCCTAAATATTTTGGAGAAGTTGCCACATATTATAGACATAAAGATAATGGAGCACAGTTTGGTCTAATCACAAGTGTCTCAGCTTCATTTTGTTCAACTTGTACAAGGGCTAGGCTATCGTCTGATGGGAAATTTTATGGATGTTTATTTAGTGTGGTTGATGGTTTTGATATCAAATCGTTATTGCGTAGTGGTGCCACACACCAAGAACTAAAAGACACACTTATTTCATTATGGCAAGCACGTGATGATCGATATTCAGATGAACGGACAGAACAAACAGTAAAAAATCGACAACGAAAGAAAATTAATATGAATTATATTGGTGGTTAATCTATGCGAAAGCAAATGATAAGGATATGTGATATCATTTATTTCTGTATTTTAATTTGATAGTATCTTTAATTAATTTTAATAATTACAAAGTAATTTATATTAATCACTAAATAGATATAAATTAATATTTGTAATAGATTAAATTGTGTATATGTTATATAATTAAATTAAGCAATTTTATTATATTATGTATTTATACAACTTAGAATCAACTTTGGAGGCATGTACTATGAATAATAAAGTGACACGCTTTATTGAAGCGGAAAGAGAACTTAGTCAATTGAAACATTGGTTAAAAACGACATATAAAATTTCTATTGAAGAATTTGTTGTTTTATTTAAAGTTTATGAAGGTAAAAAAATTAGCGGAAAAGAGTTACGTGATACATTACATTTTGAAATGTTATGGGATACAAGTAAAATTGACGTAATTATCCGCAAGATTTACAAAAAAGAATTAATTTCTAAATTACGTTCTGAAACAGATGAAAGACAAGTATTTTATTTCTTTAATGCATCTCAACAAAAAGTATTAGATAAAATGAAGAATGAAATTGAAGCTATTAGTATTGCAAATTAAATAAATAGAGCATCTCTATGATTCATTATAGAGATGCTCTATTTATTTATAAGAAAGTTTAATACGTATTACCTTTAACTTTTCTACCGTGGATAATTAAATAAAGGATTGTACATAAAGCGGCTACAATAGCCATAGTGATATAAACTTGTGTATAAGTGATTGAACCTGTAAATAATCCAAGCAACGATGGACCAAAACCAATACCAATATCTAACCCAATAAAGTAGGTTGAAGTTGCAATTCCATATTTGCTTGAAGGTGAAACTTTAATTGCAATAGCTTGCATTGATGAAGAGAGATTTCCATAGCCAATACCTAAGAACACACCAGCAAGTAATAATACCCACCCATTATAGCTGAATACTAATAAAACAAAGGTGATAATTAAGGCAAGAAATGCCGGATAAACAACAACGTTTTCATTTTTTGCATCAATCATTCTTCCAGCGATAGGTCGAGTGATTAATGAAGCTACCGCATAGAAAATAAAGAAATAACTAGATGCTTCTAACAAATGACGTTGCTCAGCAAAAGATTTTAAGAATGTTAGGATAGATGCATAGTTTAATCCGATAATCATCATAACAATTGCTACTGGTACAGCTTCTTTAGCAATAAAGTTATGAATGCTGAAACCAGAGGCTTGTGCTACTTTTTTATCAAGGTCATTTTTACTAGGATTAAAGTCAATTTTAATAAAGATTGAAACAATTAAACTTGCAATACCTAGTATGAGACAGATAAGAAATAGTAAATTAATTGAGAACGATTTCATTAATAAAATTCCAAAGAAAGGACCAATGGCTGACCCAAGAACAAGACTTAGTGAAAATAAGCTAATCCCTTCACTTTTGCGTTCTACAGGGGTAACATGTGCAGCAATTGTGCCCGTTGCTGTAGTAGCGACAGCTGTGGCAATTCCATTTATGAGTCGTACAAACATCAAGATAGTTATCGATCCAGAAATAAAATAAAGTAATTGGGTAATGATTAAAAAGATTAAACCAGCAATTAAAATCTTTTTAGGACCAAAACGATTGACATATTTTCCAGTTCCAAAGCGCCCTATTAATGATCCAATAATAAATAGTCCTACAACAAGTCCAGATAAACTGTCAGATACGTGATAGTAAGTTTTAGAATAGTCAGCGATGATAACTAATAATAAGTACATACATAAATAAACAAAGAAGTTAATAATAAAATTGATTGTAAAACTCTTAGTGAAAATAGGCTGTTTAGTAGTACTAGTCTGATTCATGAGTATCCTCCTTCGATAATGTGTAATGCAATTTATTCATAATTGCTATGACATGATCCAAATCATCATTAGTAATATTAGATTGATGAATTAAATCGTCTTGAATAGGTGTAATACAAGCATTAATCTCCTCAAATAACTGTTGGCCTTTTTCAGATAAACTTAATAATTTTTCACGTTTGTCGGTACCAGGAGTAGTAATAAGTAAGTCTTTTTCAGACAATACTTTAATGATTTTACGTGTAGTCGGTTTTTCAATAAAGCGACGTTTAGAGATTTGAACTAAGGTCGTTTGATGATGAGTAGCAATATCTCTAAGCACTAACCATTGTCCTGTATGTAACTCAAATTGATCTAAAATAGGTTGAGTACGTTTGATATAAGGACGATAAATGCCAATAAAACTATTAAAGAATTCATTTGTGAGCATTTTAAATTTTCTCCTTTAATGATAGTTAGCAAAGCTAACTAATTGTTGGCGAAGAATATTGTACGACGATTTTATGTATTTTTCAATACTAAATATAAGTTATAGAGTAAAGTATAGTAAAATTTGTTAAAATACAATTAAGCTTGAATTTATAAAGGGGATATTGATAAATGAAGTTGAAATTTGATCATATGATTCATTACATCGATCAATTAAAAGGTTTTAAATATCCAGGTGAGTTATTAAAAATTCATTCTGGAGGTAAGCATCACCAATATGGTACTTTCAATCGTCTATCTTATATAAATGGAAATTACATCGAACTTTTAGGTGTTGAAGATGTTGAAAAGTTAAAGAAGGAAGCTAAAACTGAAGAAGGGAGAGTAGCTTTTGCCACTAAAGTCGTTCACGATGATTTTAAGCAAGGATTCAAAACAATGGCGTTCAGAACTGAAAATATTGAGAATGTACGACAAATATTAAATGAACGTAATATAGATACGATTGGCCCTATAAATATGGAAAGGGAAGATAAGAAGGGGGAAAAGATAAAATGGAAGTTACTTTATATTGCTGATCCAGACTACATGGTAAAGCCTCCTTTTTTTATTGAGTGGAATAAAAATGAAGTAGATTATATGCAAAATTTAGATTCATTTTTTCAAAAACAATTTAAGATTGATAAAATTATTATAGATAGTTCTAAACGTTCTAAAACATTAGCTAAGTGGCAAAGTTGGTTTAATATGGAAGTTATAGAAGACAATGAAAAATATACTGATTTAAAATTAGAGGGGGATACTATCGTTTATCGAATTCAAGATGAGACTCACTCTGGATACAATACTATTGTTTTTAAAGATAACGAAACTACGACTCCTTATTCATTAATTATTAAAGGAGCCAAGTATCGTTTCGAACCCAATGAATTTACTAATTAAATAAATAAGTGTAAGTACTATGAGCGATAAAGGCAATATGAATAAAAACTAGTGTTAGAGAGATTAAACTTAGTATTAAAGAAACACGAGTTGTTTTTAATAGTATGAATAAAATAGTAAGTACAAGTGATAAAGCAACAAACATTACTCTCAAACTGAAATAATCTATAGTTAAAGGATGACTTGTTGTATAAATAATTGCAATAGCATTGCATACAATAAATATAAATAAAATAATATTTCTCAACTTAAAAACCTCTTTAACGAAGAATAGTAGTATTTTTTTATTCATTTAGTATAACAAAAAGAATAGCTTTTGGAAGAAAATTCAACTTCTGTTATGAGTTTGTCGACACTCTCAAATCTACAATGTATAATAATAATTAATGCAAAGATAAAGGAGTTTTATATAGCATGGAAAAGATGAATATCACAAATCAGGAACATGACGAATTTGTAAAAACTCATCCGAATGGTGATTTATTGCAACTGACAAATTGGGCAGAGACAAAGCGCTTAACTGGATGGTATTCAAAACGTGTGGCAGTAGGTGAAAATGGTGAAATTAAAGGTGTAGGACAGTTGTTATTTAAAAAAATACCGAAATTACCATTTACATTATGCTATGTATCACGCGGGTTCGTAGCCGATTACAATGATAGAGATGTACTGAGAGCACTTTTAAATGAAACCAAGAAAATTGCTAAAGAAGAAAAAGCATATGCAATTAAGATTGATCCAGATGTTGAAGTAGAGCATGGTACAGAAGCACTTAGAAATTTAAGGATGCTTGGATTTAAACATAAAGGATTTAAAGAGGGATTATCAAAAGACTATATCCAACCTCGTATGACAATGATTACGCCTATTGATAAAACCGATGATGAAATTATTCAAAGCTATGAACGCCGTAACCGTTCTAAAGTTAGATTAGCGCTTAAACGAGGTACTAAAGTTGAACGCTCAAATCGTGAGGGCCTTAAAACATTTGCTAAATTAATGAAAATTACGGGTGAACGTGATGGCTTTTTAACACGTGATATTAGCTATTTTGAGAATATTTACGACTCATTACATGGAGATGGTGATGCCGAATTATTCTTAGTGAAATTAGAGCCACAACAAGTGCTTGATGAAACTAATAAAGATCTTGAATCTCAAAAAGCAGAAAAAGCTAAATTAGAAGAGAAGTTAGAAGCACGTCCAAATGTTAAAAAAACAGCCAATAAATTAAATGATATAAAAAATAAGATTTCTAAGACAACTGAATTAAAAGAAGATTTAGAAAGATTGAATCAAAAACATCCAGAAGGCGTATATTTATCAGGCGCATTACTTATGTTTGCAGGTAAAAAATCATATTACTTATATGGCGCTTCTTCAAATGATTATCGTGATTTCTTACCGAACCATCATATGCAATATGAAATGATGAAATACGCAAGAGATCGTGGTGCAACAACGTATGACTTTGGTGGTACAGATAATAATCCATCAAAAGATTCTGAACACTATGGATTATGGGCTTTTAAACGTGTATGGGGCACTTATTTAAGTGAAAAAATTGGTGAGTTTGATTATGTCTTAAATCAACCGTTATATCAATTAATCGAACAAGTTAAACCAAGACTTACAAAAGCCAAAATTAAACTCTCTCGCAAATTAAAACGTAAATAATTAATTTACAGTATTGTATATACAGTATTTAATCTGAACGATTCTATAAAGAAACGTTCAGATTTTTTTACCAATATTAATAACTTATTATAGGAGAAGTGACTAAATGATAAAAAAAATGCTTCAGTTTTCATTAGGTAATAAGTTTGCTATTTTCTTAATGATTCTTTTAGTCATTATAGGTGGCATATATTCAAGCGCTAAACTTAAATTAGAACTATTACCTGATGTTGAAAATCCAATTATTTCTGTCCAAACGACAATGCCAGGGGCTACACCTCAAACGACACAAGATGAAATTAGCTCGAAAATTGATAAACAAGTGAGATCACTTGCTTACGTAAAAAGAGTAGAAACACAATCAATACCTAATGCTTCAATCGTGAAAGTTGAATATAACAATGGAACTGACATGGATAAAGCTGAAGAAGTACTGAAAAAGGAAATAGATAAAATCGATTTTAAAGATGGAGTAAGTGAACCAGAATTAATACGTAATTCTATCGATGCCTTTCCTATCGTAGCTTACTCATTTACAAATAAAAGTAATGACTTAAGAACTACTACAAAGGAAATTAATGAACAATTAATACCTAAACTTCAAACTGTTGATGGTGTTCAAAGCGCACAATTGAATGGACAAACTACACGTCAAGTTACTTTAAAATTTAAACAAAAAGAATTAGATAAAGTAAGGTTATCTGCGGATGATGTTGAAAATTACATTAAGACAGCGACTAGAGAAACACCACTCGGTTTATTTCAATTTGGAAATAATGAAAAATCTCTCGTTGTGGATGGTCAATTTAAATCAGTCAGTGCATTAAAAGATTTAAAGATTCCTCTTTCTATAGCAGGTCAAGGACAATCAAGTGATTCTAACGATAATAGTATTAGCAGTACTGGCCAAGAGGGCAGTCAATCATCTAGTTCAAGTCAATCGCAAGCGAATAGCTCTTTAAAAGGAACAAATGGTCAAATGCCAAGCGTGCCACTTAAAGATTTAGCTAAAATCACTGTGGGCGATGAACGAGATTCTATTTCAAAAACGAATGGTAAAGATGCAGTCAACGTACAAGTGATGAAAGCACAAGATGCAAATACAGTTCAAGTTGCTAGAGCAACACAAAAGAAAATAGATGAATTTGTTAAGAATAATAGTGATATGAAAGCCACTAAAACAATGGATACAGCTAAACCAATTGAAGATTCATTATATACGATGGTTGAAAAAGCGGCCTTAGGTACAATTGTCGCAATTATTGTTATTTTATTATTCTTAAGAAATATTAAGACAACAGCAATATCTATCGTTTCAATTCCGTTATCTATTTTGATTGCACTTATTGCACTAAAATTAAGTAATGTATCACTTAATATTTTGACTTTAGGGGCGTTGACTATTGCAATTGGTCGTGTCATAGATGATTCTATCGTTGTTGTCGAAAACATTTATCGTCGGTTATCAGATCCAGCTGAACAATTAAAAGGAAACAATTTAGTTATTAGTGCAACTAGAGAAGTATTTAAACCAATTTTATCTTCTACGATTGTTACAATTATAGTTTTCTTACCGCTGGCTTTTGTTTCTGGTTCAGTAGGTGAGATGTTTCGACCATTTGCGTTAGCGATTACATTCAGTCTACTGGCTTCGCTCCTTGTTTCTATTACTGTCGTGCCAGCTCTTGCTTCTACGTTCTTTAAAAATGGAATTAAATTAAAAAGTAACGTTAATGAAAAAAATAAATTAGGCGGTATTAGTAAGGGGTATAAACGAATACTTGGTTGGTCGCTTAATCATAAATGGATTGTTCTTATTCTTAGCGTTATTATATTAATTGCAAGCATAGGACTTGGTGCAGCTAAATTAGGAACAAGTTATATTTCTACAGGTGAGGATAAATTCTTAGCGTTAACTTATACACCTAAACCGGGGGAAACTGAAGAAGCAGTACTTAAGCATGCTGAAAAAGCTCAAAAATATCTTCAAAGTAAAGATAAAGTCAAAACAGTTCAATTTTCTGTAGGTGGGCCTTCTCCAGCAGACCCAACGGGAAGTACAAATAGCATGGCTATTATGGTGGAATATGATTCGGATACACCTCATTTTGATGAGGAACCAGATAAAGTTATTACACATCTTTCTAAAATGAAAGATCCAGGTGAATGGAAAAACCAAGACTTAGGTACAGGAGCTGGGAACAATTCAGTAGAAGTAACTGTAAAAGGACCTTCTACTGATGCAATTAGAAGTACAGTAACTAAAGTTGAAAATAAAATGAAATCCATTAAAGGTGTAGCAGATGTCAATTCAGATTTATCACAAACCTATGATCAATATGAAATTAAAGTAGATCAAAATAAAGCTACGGATAAAGGTATTTCGGCTGCACAATTAGCATTGAATTTAAATGAAAACTTACCAGAAAAAACAATTACAACGGTTAAAGAAAATGGCAATAATATAGATGTAAAAGTAAAACAGAATAAACAAACTGATTGGTCTCAAAATAAATTAGAAAACATCGATTTACATGCACCAAGTGGAGAAACTATTAAATTAAAAGATATTGCACGTCTAAACAAAACGATAACACCGAGTAAACTTGTACAAGAAGACGGCGATTATACTACAACGATTTCAGGTAAAATTACCGCTTCTGATGTAGGTGGCACTTCTGGTAAAGTGATGCGTGAAATCAATAAAATTAATAAACCTAATAATGTTAAATTTAATGTTGGTGGTGCAACAGATGATATTAATACAGCAATGAATCAACTCGCTTTTGCAATGCTTATTGCTATTGTTATTGTATATCTTGTGTTGGTAATCACTTTCAAAGGCGGTTTAGCGCCGTTTACAATTTTATTCTCCTTACCATTTACAGCAATTGGTATAGTATTGGCATTATTGATTACGAGAGAAACCATTTCAGTACCAAGTTTGATTGGTATGTTGATGTTAATTGGTATTGTCGTTACAAATGCAATTGTATTAATTGATAGAGTGATTTCAAATGAACATCAGGGTATGTCGATGAAAGAAGCTTTAATTGAAGCGGGGGGAACTCGGATTAGACCTATTTTGATGACTGCGGTTGCAACAATTGGTGCATTATTACCATTATTATTTGGTCAAAATAGTTCAATTCTAATTTCTAAAGGAATGGCTGCAACAGTTATAGGTGGATTAGTATCATCCACACTACTAACGTTAATCGTAGTTCCTGTTATTTATGAAATACTCTTTACTTTAAAAAACAAAATCACACGTAAATAAAAATATTTAAAATAAGTCAAAAAAGCAATTGAGACGTAAACAAATACGTTCAATTGCTTTTTTATTAATACATAGTGAAAGTTAAAATAATATATATTATAAAAATAATTATAGATATAATATTTAAAATTGAAATACCTTTATGGTCGTTTTTAAGTGCTTTAAAGGCTGTAACTTCTATATTTCCTACAAGAAGAAGCAATACAACAAATACCCACCAATTTTCACTAGGAAATTGAATGGTAGTAATAGCTACTACAAATAGTAATAATATGCCCATAATAATACGTAAAATACGTACGAACATTGATTTCATTTTAAATATACTGATATAACTTACAATGAGATACAGTATGGGTAATAAAATTAAGTATATTTTCACTTGATGACATCCTTTCTATTACGACTAATATCATAGCATTCATGAGCTTTAATGCCTAGATATATTGAATAATTATTTCTGACGTAATTTTGAACGTATGTCTGAAATTTCTTTTTCAATTTCTTCTAATTGTTTTACTAAAGGATCAATCTGTTGATTTAGTGATTCTCTTTTCTCTAAATCGTTTTGTAAACGAATATAATCGTATTTAAGCTCAGCTAATTGTGATTCTAAATCCATGTCTAGTCGAACTCCTTATTTATTAATATGATTAGTAATGATTATAGCATGAAACAAGTAACTTCTAAAAATACAGTTAATTGTGTTAGAGTAATTAGTTGTAATGGAATATCAGGGAAGAAGGGATGAATTGTGACTGAGCAATTTGTAATCATTATTTTGTTAATTGCATTAGGTTACTTGCTTAAACGTATTAATTTTATTAAATCCGCAGATAGTCAAGTATTGTCTACGCTTGTATTGAATGTCACATTACCTTCTTTAGTTATTGTCAATTTAAATAGTGCGAATCTAGATTTATCATTTTCTATTTTACCAATTATGATGATCATCTATGGCGTATTAGCAAAAGTAATCATGATTGCATTATTTAGAAAATATGATAATCATATCAAAGGTTCAGTAGGTATGATGACAGCGTCATTAAACATTGGTTTATTTGCTTATCCACTTGTAGAAACAATTTGGCCTAAAAATGGTATGATTTATTTTGGTATGGCTGATATCGGTGGGGCAATTATTATGTTTGGAGTAACTTACTTTGTAGGTAGTTACTATAGTGAAGGTAGCGATCAATTTAATTTCAAATTTTTAGGAAAAAAGTTAATTTCTTCAGTACCACTCGTTACTTATATTGTGATGTTTATACTTAATATGGCTAATATACACTTACCAAAAGCGTCAATTGACTTTTTTACAATTATTTCTAAAGCGAACATGCCACTATCAATGATTTTGTTAGGAATTATGTTGAGCTTTAGAATTGAAAAGCAATTTTTACCTATTGCAGTGAAGTATTTAATTCTTCATTATGGACTCGGGTTTATTGCTGGTTTATTAGTGCACTTTTTCTTACCAACATCAGACGATATGATTAAAACAACATTATTAATTGCATGGTTACTTCCTGTAGGTGTAGCAATTATTCCATATTCAATTCAATTTAAATATAAAACATTGCCGTTAGTTGGCATGGTTACTAATATTTCTATTGTAATAAGTATTATTATTATATATATTTATCAAGCTATCTTTGTATAAAATTATATTTATACATGAAAAAAGCAAGCGATTTTTAATTATCGCTTGCTTTTTTATTATACAGTGTGACTATCCTTTTCCGCCCATAAATGCAGGATAGTTCATCATGCCACCATCAACATATAGTGTTGTTCCATGAACATAACTAGCTAAATCAGAGGCTAAGAATAATGCACCGTTTGCTACATCTTTTGCATCACCAATTTCTCTAGCTGGAATCATTTCTAATGTTTCAGCACGTGTTTTTGGATCAGAGAATTTTTCTTTTGTATGCTCAGTCACAACGGCACCTGGAGAGATATTATTAATACGAATACCATGTTGGGCATATTCCATTGACATTGTTTCCATCATTAACTTAAGACCGCCTTTACTTGCAGCATAGTTAACGTAATTTGGCCAAGGAATTGTATCATGCACGCTTGAAGTATTAATAATAATACCTTTCTTATCTTCTTTTAAAAATTGTTTTACCGCTTCACGTGAACCAATAAATGCACCTGTTAAGTTAATATCAAGGACTTTTTGCCATTCAGCCACAGACATTTCATGACTTGGAGTGGCTTTTTCAAAACCAGCATTATTAATCATGATATCAATTGTTCCAAATTCTTTAACAGCAGTTTCTACTAGTCGTTTCACATCTTCTTCGACTGAAACATCGGCTTGCACCGTAATTGAGTCACCGCCAGCTTTTTTGATTGTTTCTTGAAGAGCATCAAGTTCTTCCATATGACGTTCTGATCTATAATTTAAGACTACTTTCGCTTTTTCTTTACCAAAAACTTCTGCCATTGCTTTTCCTATGCCACTGCCAGAGCCAGTAATAACAACAACTTTATTTTCTAATTCAGAAAACATTGTATGACCTCCTCAATATACCTATTTTAAGTTTCCTAATATAATTGCTGCGATGATAATCAATGCAATACCTGACCAAATCCCAATCATTTGGCGTCGATCTTTTTTCTCACCTAATAAGAATATACCGCCAAGAGTAGAAACTATAACTAATAATTGTGATAATGAGAAACTTGTTGCTACACCAACTTTAGGTTGAGAATAGAACATAAATAAGTTACCTATTCCCCAAACAATCCCTGGAATAATATTAAGTGTGGTAGATTTAATATTTGTTTCATGTCTCATTGAAAGTAAGAAACCACCAATAGCCATACCAATTGATTGGAAGAATAAGGCATCAGTACCATTTACACCAAATATATTACCGATTACTACATAACCTACATAACCTAATGTACCTACCACTAGAATAACCATTGCTTTACTAAAGTTAGGATCTTTTGTAGAACGCGCATTTTTTCCTTTTAGTGATGTAAGGGCAATTCCTGTTACTAATAAAACCATTGCAATAAGACCTAAAGTAACTTGTAATCCAGTACTCCATTCACCTAAAAAGATAACGCTAAATAAAGTTGTACCTACTAATTGTAAACCAGTAGAAATAGGCATTGTTTTAGATACACCGATAAGGTTAACAGATTGTAATTGAGTTCCTTGACCGAATGCCCACATTGCACCAGAAATTAATCCTACAATGATGACAGTAGGGTTATCAAATTGTGCATGACCTGTAAGAAGTAAGATTAGACCAATAATCAATGTACCTAACGTTGTACCTCTAATTTGATTGTATGGACCTCCTCCTACAAATACATTGATTAATACGATACTCCCCCAAAATAATGCAGGTAATAAGGCGATTAATATGTTAATAATCTGCATTTATACTCACTCTCCTTTTCAAAAATAAGTGCTTTCCTTTCCATAACACTTGATGAATATTTTATATTATTTGTGAATGATATAAAATGCAATTGCTCATTTTTTCATAAAATATAAAAAACTAATATGATAAAAATGTATAGCCCAAGTATTTTAGTAAGCTTAATTTAAATATAGGGGTTTACTTTAAATTAATAAGATGAGATGGAAAGTAATACTATTGCTATACATGTTACAATATTAAACGTATGAAAATAAAATGTAAGAATGTGAAAGGAAATTTGAATGAAATCATTAATTCTAGCGGAAAAACCCTCAGTAGCGAGAGACATTGCAGAAGCACTAAACATTAAAGAAAAACGTAATGGATATATTGCAAATCAGCGCTATATAGTGACATGGGCTTTAGGTCATCTAGTAACAAATGCTCAACCAGAACATTATGACAAAACATATAAAGAATGGAAATTAGAAGATTTACCCATATTACCTAAGAAAATGCATACTGTGATTATAGGTAAGACAAGTAAACAATTTAAAATTGTAAAATCTTTAATATTAAATAAAGATGTGAAAGACATTATTATTGCTACAGATGCTGGGCGTGAAGGAGAGCTAGTAGCACGTCTCATCTTAGATAAAGTGAAAAATAAAAAGCCAATTAAACGTTTATGGATTAGTTCTGTAACTAAAAAAGCAATACAACAAGGCTTTAAACATTTAAAAGATGGACGTGAATATAATCATCTGTATCAAGCAGCTCTCGCCCGAAGTGAGGCAGACTGGATAGTTGGTATTAATGCTACTAGAGCGTTGACAACTAAATATGACGCTCAACTTTCATTAGGAAGAGTACAAACGCCAACCATTCAACTGGTTTATCATAGACAACAAGAAATTAATTATTTTAAACCTCAAAAGTATTACACACTTTCTTTAAATGTAAATGACGCTACATTTGATATTCAAACTAATAAACGATTTACTAATAAAGAAGAAATACAAAAGTTATCTGAAAAAATAGAAGGACAATCAGGCCGGATTGAAGATGTCTCAATTAAGCAAAAAAAAACATATGCTAGACCTTTATATAATTTAACTGATATACAACAAGAAGCTTACCAACGATATAAAATGGGACCAAAAGAAACTTTAAATACGTTACAGAGTCTTTATGAACGTCATAAATTATTAACGTATCCAAGAACAGATTCTAATTACCTGTCTAATGATATGACAGATACTATCCAAGAACGTCTAAAAGCCTTATTAGCGACTGATTATAAATCACATGCTCGCCAACTAATGACTAAATCATTTACTGCTAAGATGCATGTTTTTAATAATCAAAAAGTCTCAGACCATCATGCAATTATCCCAACTGAAATTAGGCCTAATCTTGATACGTTAACTAACAGAGAAACAAAGATATATTTAATGGTTGCACAACGATTTCTAGAAACATTAATGAATCCATATCTTTATGCAGCGACACAGGTTATTTTAAAAGTAGGAGAGTATCAATTTAAATATGCAAAAAATGTTACACGACAATTAGGATTTAAAGCACTTAATAGTAATGACAATACTTCTAATAAAGATATCACTTTTAGCAAAGGCGAAACTTATCATATACATCAAGTTAAAGTAAATGAACATGAAACAACACCACCTGAATATTTCAATGAAGGTAGTTTACTTAAGGCAATGGAAAACCCACAAAATTATATTCAACTGAAGGACAAAAAATATGCTAATACACTTCACAAAACTGGAGGAATTGGAACAGTAGCTACACGTGCAGATATTATTGAAAAACTATTCAATCTTAATGCAATAGAATCAAAAGACGGGAAATTGAAAGTGACGTCTAAAGGAAAACAAATATTAGAACTTTCTCCTAAAGCACTGACGTCTCCTTTAATGACTGCAGAATGGGAAGAAAAATTACTTTCTATTGAAAAAGGTAAATATAATGCCAAACAATTTATTAATGAAATGAAAGATTTTACTAAAGAAATTGTTGGACAAATCAAGCATAGTGACCAAAAGTATAAACATGATAATTTAACTTCTACTGAATGTCCTACTTGCGGTAAATTTATGATAAAAGTAAAAACTAAAAATGGCCAAATGCTAGTGTGTCAAGATCCTACATGTCATACTAAAAAAAATATCCAACGTAAAACAAATGCACGTTGTCCTAACTGTAAAAAGAAAATGACATTGTTTGGAAAAGGAAAAGAAGCGGTCTACCGATGTGTATGTGGACATACTGAAACACAAGCACAAATGGATCAGCGATTGAAAAATAAAAACAATGGGAAAGTCTCTAAGAAAGATATGAAAAAATATATGAATAGTCATGATGAATTGGATAATAATCCTTTTAAAGATGCATTAAAAAACTTAAAACTTTAACTAAAATCGAACTTATATTAAAAAAAATGGATAAAAGTTCGTTTTTAGTATTGTTTTTTTAAGTAATTAATATTAAACTATTAAAGTATTTTAAAAAAAGGAGATTAAAGCTGTGAAAAGATACTTCCAATTCGACGAGTATGGTACTAACTACAAAAAAGAAATCATCGGTGGTATCACAACTTTCTTATCAATGGCTTATATATTAGCCGTAAATCCGCAAGTCTTAAGTTTAGCAGGTGTTAAAGGCATATCTGGTGATATGAAGATGGATCAAGGTGCTATTTTCGTAGCGACAGCATTAGCAGCTTTCGTAGGATCTTTATTCATGGGACTTATTGCAAGATATCCAATAGCGCTTGCCCCTGGTATGGGTTTAAATGCGTTCTTTGCATTTACAGTTGTTTTAACAATGGGAATACCTTGGCAAATTGGTTTAACAGGTGTGCTATTTTCAGGTATATTCTTTGCAATATTAACAGCAACTGGATTGAGAGAAATTATTATAAATGCAATACCATATGAAATGAAAATGGCAGTCTCAGCTGGTATAGGGCTATTTATTACATTTGTAGGCTTACAAAGTGCAGGTATTATTGTGAAAAATGATTCAACTCTTGTAACATTAGGTCATTTAACTAAACCATCAGTGCTTTTAGCTATATTTGGTATTGCTATAACAATCATCCTTTATGCTATAAAGATTCCAGGTTCAATCTTTATTGGTATGATTGTTACTGCTATCGTAGGAATGATTACTGGTCAAATTCATACGCCATCAGGTATTGTAGGTGAAATTCCAAGTATCACACCTACATTTGGAGCTGCTTTTGAAGCATTTAAAGATCCAGGACAATTATTGACAATCCAATTTCTCATTGTTATCTTAACGTTCTTCTTTATTGATTTCTTTGATACTGCAGGTACTTTAGTAGCAGTAGCAACTCAAGCAGGTATAATGAAAGACAATAAATTACCAAGAGCTGGAAGAGCATTATTCGCAGATTCACTTGCTACAATTGTAGGTGCCATTTTTGGTACAACGACAACAACATCTTATATTGAATCTACTTCTGGTGTTGCAGTAGGAGCACGTACAGGTTTTGCAAGTATCATAACTGGTTTTTGTTTCTTATTAGCATTATTCTTTAGTCCGCTAATTGAAGTCGTTACAAGCGCAGTAACAACACCAGCATTAGTTGTAGTTGGTATTTTAATGGCGGCAAATTTTGCTGAAATTAATTGGAAAAAATTTGAAGTAGCAGTACCAGCATTTATTACAATAATTATGATGCCTTTGTCATATTCAATTGCTACAGGTATTGCATGTGGATTTATCTTCTATCCAATTACAATGTTAATTACTAAAAAGCATAAAGAAGTCCACCCAATCATGTATGGATTAATGATATTATTTATTTTATATTTTGTGTTTGTACATGGTTAGACAAAAAGAGAGTGGGATAGAATTCAAAATGAATTTTGTCCCACTCTCTTTCCTACGATTAGTCAAGCATTTACAAATAAAATAAGCATTACTTAACTAAACCGTTCAATTTTAATTTTTTGAA